>JBKOZG010000333.1:0-5763 GCA_046725775.1 Actinomycetota bacterium
GCTCTCGGCGAAGACCGTCGACGGCGCGAGCGCGTTCAGCTACCCGCTGATCTTCCTGCCGTTCATCAGCTCGGCGTTCGTGCCCACCGACTCGATGCCCGCCCCGGTCGCCTGGTTCGCCGAGAACCAGCCCGTGACCTCCATCGTGAACACCATCCGTGCCCTGTTCGCCCAGGAACCCGTCGGCAACGACATCTGGATCGCCCTCGCCTGGCTCGTCGGTACGCCTTCGCGATCGCCATCTACCGTCGCAAGATCAGCTGAGGCGGAGAGCTCCGTGCAGGGGCCACACGATCACGCGACAGATGCCGCCCGCTTCCTCCCAACGGGAGGTGGGCGGCGTCATAGCTATCCGGCGTGACGCGTTCGCGAGCGAGGCGGCCAAAGTGTACATGGATCCTCTTTCTCACTCGCCGCGTCGGCACCATCTGCGCCCTCGGACTGGGCTGGGTCAAGGGGCACCTGACGTCTCACCGGATTCTCGCCCTGGCCGGGGCAGGGTCCGCGGTAACCTTCGCTGGGGTCGCCGTCACATCGTCATGGCCGCCGCTATGTGCGAGTTGTTTACCGACAGGTCGCCGGCCCAGTACCGCGGTGTCTACTCGCCGCTGTCGATCGCGGGACTTCCTCAACGTGAGAATGGGAGACGCCCAGAGCGATCGGCACCGTAGGCCGCAGCAGCCGCTCCCGCGATTGGCCCCTGGTCGTGGGCGGGGCGAAGGTCTCTACCCCCAGGACGACCCGCAGGCCCCTTCATGGTGTGGGCCTCGCCCAACCAGCCAACCAATCACGGAGTAGGGCGATGAAGTCGTCGGAACGTTCCATCGATGGCAAGTGGGCGGTGTCTGGCCAGTTGAGGAGGCGCGCGCCAGCAATTCCGTCGGCCACGCGCCGTGCCGCGTCGTGGATCGCCTCGAGATCGAGCGAGCCCACGATAACCAAGGTGGGCACCCGGATCTCCGTGAGCCGGTCGAGCGCGGCTGGGTCGAGCTCCCGCTTCTCGATGTCGTCCCAGCCGGCGGTCACTTCGAAGGCTCGCCGTTGCATCAGTCGAACCAGGTCGCGGACGCTCGGATCAACATCACCGGCTTCTCGGCGGGGACCGTCGACCCACCAGGTTAGGTTCGCTTCTGCGGCATCGCCCAGGTCGCCGCGTGCCAGCGCGGCGTTCTCGGTCTCGATGAACGCGCAGGTCCGGCGTGAGCTCGGCGATGAGTGATCCACCCGGCGGGCTCAGTAGCAGCGAAGCGACCTGCAGGGGCCGGTTGAGCGCGGCCTCGACGGCCACGGCGGCGCCGAAGGAGGCGCCAACCAGGTGACTGCGGTCGATGCCGAGTTCGGCCAATGTGTCTAGCACGTCATCGACCGGAGAGAGCATGCCGCGCGGCCGCGTTGCGGACTCACCGAATCCGCGGAAGTCCAGCCTGACGACATCGCGTTCGACGGCGAGTGCTGACCAGATCGGGTCCCACATCCGGCGATCGGCGATGCCGGCATGGAGAAGGACGACAGGCAGGTCATCGCGCGGGCCCGCACGGTCGTAGGCGATACCGGCGGGCGTTCGCGAACTCGGGGTCACGGGCTTCCCTCTTGGCGGTGAGAGGTCGGTTTTAGCAAGCACTCAGCAGTCGATTCGACCACAGGTTTCGTTGCCGCCGGGCAGTGGGGAGGTCACCTCGGTGGCAGCGGTCGACCGCACGGGTGCTCGTAGGCGCGAGAACACCTGGCTACCAGGACACACCAACCGATGCGCCAACTGAGCATCGCAGGGAGAGCCGGCGAAACTGCCATCTTGGGCGCCTATCCTTCAGCAGCGGAACAACGACGATCCTGATTGACTTGTCGGTGATATGGACGCAGCAGGAGCACTCACGTTTGCCCGTAAGAACCCGCATGCCGTTCTTGCCACCATGAAACGCGACGGCACGCCTCAGTTGTCACCGGTGCTCGTCGGCGTCGACTCGCAAGATCGTCTGGTCATCAGCACACGCGAAACCGCAATAAAGACCTTGAATGTCCAGCGTGACCCCCGAGCCTGGCTGTGCGTGCTCAATGACAAGTTCTTCGGCGACTGGGCGCAGCTCAGCGGTGACGTCGAGGTCGTCAGCCTGCCCGAGGCGATGGAACCGCTGGTCGAGTATTACCGCTCCATCTCCGGGGAGCATCCAGACTGGGACGACTACAGGAACGCCATGATCAAACAGCGCCGCTGCCTGATCCGCATCACGCCGACGAAAGCCGGTCCAACCGTCTTCGGCTGAACGCACCTCCAATGGTTCATTCATCACCGGCACTGCCTTGATACAGGTCATGTATGTGGGTCGGCCGGGGCCGTGGGGAAGCCGCCGCAGAATCCGTGGCCAACCCCGTCGGGCAATCGCCGCGGTCAAAGGGCGGCCTAGGTTTCCCGAACCCTGATCGGCGTCAACGTCACTTGCCGTCTGTTCTGACATGCCATGCGGTTGGGCTACTGCTGAATGATCGATTCGGCTGGCTGAGCCGTCGTGATCGGGTCTGCATGCCGATGCACGATCTTCCAAACACCGTCTTCGGGACGCATGATCATCGTTACCCTCAGACTAATGGGGGTGACGGCTCCTGTCCGCCCACCTTGGCCTTGGACCGCTCCACTCTCACGACGTAGGCAAGCTCAGGAGTTACGCACTTCACTAGGTTTTCAACGTCAAGAAGCTCGCCATCTCGGACCTGCGATGCAGCGCGCTCAAGAGCCGCGATCAATTCGTCAATGTTGTCTTCCGCAGTCACCTAGACCACTCCGCTTTATTGAAGCAGCGTGCCGGCGATGGACGCTACGGTCGACACCGTTCCTGCCAGGTCGCCAGCTGAACATGTCGACGACGCTACGGAGCACAGCCCCGCGCATCGGGCCAGATACCCATCCTGCAGCTGCGCCTAATGTGTGAATTTCCCAGGACCCGTTGGCCGTAACGCGACATGGTCTTTCGAACGCTTGTTCGATACTCTGAAGCATGACCACGAACGATCAGCTTCTATCTGTAGCTCTTCACGGCACCGCGATGCGATACGCCGCCGAGAGGCGAAGCCTCGCCGAATCGATCGCTGAGCTTCGCGAGATGGCCAATGGTCGCGACGACATCCTCGCTGAGGCCGCTGGAATCGAGGCCGGAGCCTGGTACGCCTGGCCATCCACCCACGCCGGTTATGAGCTGGTCGCCGCCGGCATGTTGATCATGGCTGGTGGCCACGAAGGTAAACCGTTGGACTTTGATGCGTTGGAACGTTGGACGCGGGTCGGCTACGAGCGCGGGATGAGGTCACGCAAGGGCGAGCGGTGACCTTGGTTCCGCGAGGCGCCTGCTCAGATCCCGCCGCCACCCCCGCCTGGTCCAATGTGTGAGGGTCCCCGTCTCATCGGAGTGGACCCATGTCTTCCCACAGACTGGCGACCCTCAGGCGCTCCGTGATGGCATTAGGGTGCCTGGGTGTTGTACGCCGCACTCGCCGCCTTATCGGGACTGATTTGGGGCGTCGGCGACTTCGCAGGTGGCAAGGCGACCCAACGCGCCGCTCCGCTGCCGGTGGTGTTGGTATCAAAGCTGGTGAGCCTGCCCCTGCTCGCGATCTATCTGGTCGCGACGTACGTCCCCGTGACGCCGATTGGCCTTGCCTGGGGTGGCATGGCGGGAGTGGCGGGCCTCGTCGGCTTGGTGCTGTTCTATCGCGCGCTTTCCGCAGGCGCCATGACGGTCGTTGCCCCGGTCACTGGCGTCACCTCGGCTGCGATCCCGGTGGTAGCCGGTCTGGTATGGGGCGAGCGACCCTCGGTAGCGCGACTACTGGGTGTTGGCTGCGCGCTGCTGGCGATCGCCTTGGTGAGTATCGCCCCGCACCCGTCCGGGCGTCCCCAGGTCGTCAGTTGGAGGCTGGTCGCCGTCGCGCTCGGCTCAGGTGTCGGGTTTGGCCTGTTCTTCATCCTGCTGGCTGTCGCAGGTGACGCCGCCGGAGGATCATCCGGCCTGTGGCCGATTGCCGGTTCCCAGCTGAGCGCGCTGATCATCGGTGGCTTGCTCGTTCTCATGGCGCGACCTGGGCCGTGGCCTCGACGACGCGCCGGCTTGCGCTTCACGATGCTGGCAGGGCCCTGCGACATGACGGCGAACGCGCTCTTTCTCCTGGCCACCCGCGGTGGCGATCTCAGCATCGTCGCCCCGCTGGCCGCGCTCTATCCCGTGACAACAGTGATCTTGGCTCTCCTGATCGATCACGAACGGCTCCGCAGCATTCAGGTGGCTGGCCTGGCCTTCGCTGTCGCGGCCCTGGTGCTCGTCAGCAGTTAGAGGCTCAAGTTTCCGACCGCTGCTCTAGGACATACCTGTAGCCTCTCAGCGGGAGGGTAACGTGCACGCAGGCTGCGCCTATCCGGGTCGGGTGGCGATGATCAGCATGCACACCTCACCACTCGCCACACCGGGTCTCGGCGATGCCGGAGGTCTCAACGTGTACGTCGCCGAGCTGGCGCGGCGGCTTGGCGAGCGGGGCCTGAAGGTGGATGTCATCACCCGGAGGGACACCCCCGATGTGCCCGACATTGTTGATGTCCACGAGCACACGAGGGTGATTCATCTCAGCGCAGGACCTGCGGAGTACGTCGCGAAAGAGGCGTTGCCTTCCTTGACAGATGAGTTCTCCGCTCAGCTGGAGTCACACCTTGATCAGCATGATTTGATTCACTCCCATTACTGGCTATCCGGTCAGGTCGGCCTGCAGCTCAAGCGCAGTCACGGCATCCCGCTGGTGCACACCATGCACACCATGGCTCGTGTGAAGAACTCCAACCTCAGTCGCGACCAGCCTGTCGAGTCAGACATACGCGAGCGTGGGGAGGCAGCCATTGTCCGGTCCGCTGATGTGCTTACCGCCAACACCCCCGACGAGGCGGCCGAACTCCGTAGTCATTACCGGGCGCGGGCCGAGCAGATCATGATCGTGCCCCCGGGCGTCGACCTGCACACCTTCCATCCCTGCAATCAACCCAAGTCACGAGCCCAATTCGGGGTGGCCCAGGACATCCAGGTGATCTTGTTCGTCGGCCGCATCCAGCCATTGAAAGCCCCTGATGTGTTGATCAAAGCCGTTGCCGAGCTTACCCGGCGCGAGCCGAGCCGCCGTGATCGACTCCAGTTGATCATCATCGGTGGCCCCAGCGGGTCGAACGGTGAATGGTCGCGGACACTTGGCCCGCTAGCAGTTGATCATGGCATCGAGGACATGGTCGACTTCCGGCCGCACTCGGCGCGCTCGGAGTTGTTCCGCTGGTACTGCGTCTCTGACATCGTTGCCGTTCCCTCCTACAACGAGTCTTTTGGACTCGTTGCGCTCGAGGCACAGGCGTGTGGACGACCAGTGGTCGCAGCCGACGTCGGCGGCCTCCGTCACGCTGTCCTTGATCACTACAGCGGTCTGCTGGTGAATGGGCACAACGAGCGCCAATGGGCCGATGCGCTCGCCACGATCCTCGATGATCACGATGAGATGATCAGAATGGGCACTAACGCGGCCGGGCATGCGGCGACATTCAGCTGGGACAACACAGCAGCAGCCACGCTGCAGGCTTATCGAACGGCACTGCTCGCCCCGGCCCGTTGAGCAACAGTGATTGCTGATGTCGCAGGCCAACTACCAAGCACTCCTCGCACCGGCCGCGCTCCTGCTGGTTGCTGGAAGGTACCCAGGCGCAGGTGGTGGTCGGGGCCTCGGGCTTACGCTGACCCGGAGTGGGTC
>JBKOZG010000218.1:0-4097 GCA_046725775.1 Actinomycetota bacterium
ACCCACGACGGCGCCATCTACTACACCGACCCGGCCGAGGACTTTTCTCGGCCAGGGCAGATGTGGTGGGCGGTGCCAGAGGGGATCGACACCTTCTCCACCTGGAAGGAGGTCACCACCGTCTACCACGAGGGCGTACCGGGTCATCACCTGCAGATCGCGCAGAACGCGTACCGGTCCGAGTTGCTGAATCGCTGGCAGCGCAAGCTCTTCTTCTGCTCGGGCCATGGTGAGGGCTGGGCACTGTACGCCGAGCGGCTGATGGACGACCTTGGGTACCTGGAGCCGGGCGACCGAATGGGCATGTTGGATGCCCAAGCATTCCGGACCATCCGGGTGATCATCGACATCGGCATGCATCTGCAGCTGCAGATCCCGAAGATCAATGCGTGGCACTTCCGACCTGGCGAACGTTGGACTCCTGCCGCCGGGTTTGAGTTCCTGATGGACAACTGCTCCTCCGACGAGCCGACATTGCGCTTCGAACTCAACCGGTATCTAGGCTGGCCAGGGCAGGCGCCGTCCTACAAGGTAGGTGAGCGGATCTGGCTGGATGCCCGGGAGGACGCGCGCCGGCGAGAGGGTGCCGCCTTCGACTTGAGCAAGTTTCACTCCGACGCGTTGAATCTTGGGCCGATGGGACTAGATCCGCTCCGCGCCGCCCTCGCTCGGATCTGACCCGCCGATGGCTCCCGCGGTCCGGCTCATTCTCGCGTCGGCATCCGATGCAAGGCTGAGAACATTGCGCAATGCAGGACTGGATCCTGAAGTCATCGTCTCGGGAGTTGAGGAAGACACACAGCCAGTAGACGGCGTACCCGAGCTCACTGTACGACTCGCCCGGCTCAAGGCGGAGGCTGTGAGTGCTCGGATTGATCATGGACTCCGGGCAATGGTCGTGATCGGCTGTGACTCGTTGCTCGAGCTCGATGGCGTGCCCTACGGCAAGCCGGGAACGCCGGCTGAGGCTGTACGACGCTGGCAACGGATACGGGGGCGTGCCGGGCAACTGCACACCGGCCACCACGTGGTCCTGCGTCGAGGATCAGAAACGACCGCCCGCACCGCTGTGGCATCGACATTGGTGTACTTCGCCCCGATCACCGATGAGGAGATCGAGGCTTATGTGGCCAGCACGGAGCCCATCCATGTAGCAGGAGGTTTCACTATCGACGGCCTCGGCGGACCCTTCGTGACCGGCATCGAGGGCGATCACCACAACGTGGTCGGGCTCAGCCTGCCGTTGTTACGAACCATGCTGAACGAGCTCGGCATCTCCTGGCCGAGCCTGTGGCACAGCGCTCTCGACGGATGAACTCATGCTGCCAACATCTTCCTGAAGGGTTGCTTAAGGACAGTCACCGCATGCCTGGACTGCGGCCCCTCGTGGCCAACACTGGGATCAGCCCAGGGGCGTGAGCGTCCGCAATCGCGCGCCTGAGGAGAAGAGAGCAGAAACGCTCTTCGTCTGCGAACGACGACGAAGTAGGCGGAGATCGAGCGCGATGCGCGAGCAGAGGCACAAAACTCTGCGAGCGTCGGAAATCGCGCGCCGCTGTGCTGAGGAGAAGAGAGCAGACACGCTCTTCGTCTGCGAACGACGACGAAGTAGGCGGAGATCGAGCGCGATGCGCGAGCAGAGGCACAAAAAGGGAGCACCGCATGAAGGAGCTAACGAAGATCGTTGTGGCCGGAGTCAGCACAGCTGCTCTAGCCGGGGGAATTGGCGCAGGTCTCGCGTACGCCGACACGCCGGCAGACAAGCCGACAACAAGCCCGTCGGCGCGAGCCACGACCAGCCCCGCCGACGCGACCCCCACGGCTGAGCCGACCGGCGACCGCGACCGAGGCGGCTTCGGCAAGCGGCAGGTCCGCCGACAGCTGCGGTTTATGACTCGTGCGCTGCACGGTGAGGTCACACTGGCCGGTGAGAGGCACGAGGTGATCGCCTTCCAGCGCGGCGCCGTGGAGAAGGCCAGCTCGAAGTCGGTGACTGTGAAGAGCAACGACGGCTTCGTTGAGACATACCTGCTGAGCGACGACACGAAGGTGCGCGAGGACAGGCACGAGGCAACTGTGTCTGACATCGACACGTCCGACAGGGTCCTGGTAGTAGCCACCAAGGAGGACTCGACTCTAAACGCTCGCCGGGTGATCGTAGGCAAGGATTGAGCCCGGGTTTCGCGTTACAGGTCCGCCACGGTAAGCGCGATCAAGATCAAATTCAATGCCGTTACGACGCCGATCACCAACCAGGCGACGCCAATCGTGCCTCGCCTAGTTGGCACCAGGTGCATCAGATCCGGATCGGAGGCGATGCGAACCAGCGGAACCAGCGCAAAGGGGATCCCAAAGGACAAGATCACCTGTGACAAGATCAGCATTCGAGTCGGCTCCAGACCCAGCCCGAGCAAGATCAATGCAGGAACCGCAGTCGATACTCGGCGCCAGAGGATCGGTATGCGCCGGTGCAGCAGGCCGTCCATGATCACAGCACCCGCATAGCCGCCCACCGAGGTGGATGCCAGGCCTGACGCGAGCAGTGCCAGCGCAAACAACCCGGCGAGCACCGGGCCCAACTCAGTTCCGATGGCACGATGCGCGGCCTGGAGCCCGTCAATATTCAAACCGCTCAGTGTGCTCGCAGCCAGCAGCAGCATGCCGACGTTCACGGTGCCCGCGACCAGCATCGCCAGTCCAACGTCGAGCCGGATGGTCCTCAGCATCGGCGCGGCGCAGTCGGGGTCGGCACGTCCGTGCCGGTCACGGATCAATGCGGAATGCAGGTAGATCGCGTGTGGCATGACGGTTGCACCCAGCATGCCGACCGCGAGGACAGCGCTTTCGCTGCCGCTGAGTGCCGGCACCAACCCAGCAACAGCCTGCTCGGGGTCCGGCGGCGAGGCGACCAATCCCGCCAGGAAACCGATCGTCACGATCGCCAGCATTCCGGTGATGACACGCTCAAACGTCTTCTGGTTCCTGGTGTTCTGCAAGAACAGCAGGCCTGTCGACACAGCGGTGGTGATGAGTGCACCAGTCACCAGCGGCAAGCCAAAGAGCAGGTTGAGCGCGACGGCGCCGCCCACGATCTCCGCCAGATCGGTGGCCACGGCGACCAGCTCAGCCTGGATCCAGTAACTAATCCGCGGCACGGTGGAGTTGCGGCGAGATACCAGCGCCGGCAGTGTCTCTCCAGTCAGCCAGCCCACTTTCGCCGACAGATACTGCACAAGACCAGCCATCAGAGTTGCCCCGACGAGCACCCATAACAGGAGATAGCCGAAAGCGGCGCCGGCCTGAGTGTTGGTCGCAACATTGCCGGGATCGACGTAGGCGACGGCTGCGACGAAGGCCGGACCGAGCAGTCGGGTGCGCTGCAGCAGCGCCTCTTTCTGCAACAACATCAACTCATGGGTCCTGACCTGTTAACCAACGCTGCCCCCAGGGAGGCTACCGGCGCCGCCCCCGGGCTGGAAATCAACCGCGTCACAGCGGCCGCAGCAAGACTGCCGAGGCACGTTCGTCGCCGGTATAGCTACCGCTCCATCCATGACCTGTGAAGGTCATCGTGTTCGTCGCCGCACTATCCGCGGTGATCATGAAACCGGCAGCGGGTAATGCGCGGCGAAGGTATGAACTCAGCTCCGCCGGCGACGGAGATGACACGACAGCCGTGACGTTGTTCGGCTGGTCCACCTTCGCCCTGATAACGGCGGTACTCGGCAGCGAGAACTGCCGGGTCGGTCCGTTGAGGTAGCCGAGTGCGGCAAGCGTGACGCCGTCAGAGGGAATCGACGGCGGCGGGGCTGGGGAGGCGGCCGGGGGTGGGGTGTTGGAATCGCTGGAGTGGCCGGAGCTACATCCCGCAAGCAGGCAACCAAGAAGCGCGGCAACGGCCGCCAGCATGTGCCACGCCTTGAATTTTGAAGCTGCTCGCGCGATACCGACGCTCGCAGCTCGCGGGGTGCCATTTGGAGCTGCTCGCGCGATACCGACGCTCCCAGCTCGCGGATTGATCCCCACGCGCTCCAAGGTAATGTCCACCGGCTCGCAGTCGCCGCAGCTGGAGCAATGGGGTCGATAATGTAGCGTCT
>JBKOZG010000261.1:0-4823 GCA_046725775.1 Actinomycetota bacterium
CCGCGAGGCCGAGTGGATCACTCGCGACATGGGCCGAATCTTTCCCCGGGCATGGGAGCGTTTTGCCCAGCGGGTGCCTCCTGCCGAGCGCGCTGGCGAATTGGCTGCGGCCTACGCACGTCTCTTGGCCGACCCCGACCCACAAGTTCGCGACACAGCGGCGAAGGCGTGGTGTGAATGGGAGGATGCACACGTCTCCTTGGCCCCGGATTGGGCGCCGAGCCCCCGATACGCCGACCCGACCTTCCGAAAGGTATTCGCTCGCCTGGTCACTCACTACTGGAGTCACAACTGCTTCCTTGCAGATGGAGAGGTGCTCGCCGGCATGCCGCGCCTCGCCGGCATTCCCGGCATACTGATCCACGGCCGCTACGACGTGTCGGGCCCGCTCGAGACGGCCTGGGCGGTTCACCGCTCCTGGGCCGACAGCAAGCTCGTCGTACTCGGCGACACCGGACATGGCGGTGCCAGCCTCTGGGCCCAGCTCACCGCTAGCCTCGACTCCTTCCGCACACTGCAACCGTCTCCATGATCCCCGGCACTCGGCCAGCCCCCACCCTGGTCGCGGAACGGCGAGGTCTCACGGCCAATCTCGTCGCGGGCCTCGTGCGACAGCTAACGCAGCTGCGGCAGGACTTTGGCTCCGAAGACGTCGATCCATTCGTCTTGCCTCTGCCCGACGTGGTGCAGCGCGATCTCATCGAACCCCAACTCCGCGTACGCGGCGAGTTGGGCGGTGTGCCAGCCAAGATCAGAGGAGACGTTCACAACCTGGCGCACGCGCTCGATCGGGATGTCCTGGGAGACGGCATCGAAGACTTCGACACTGTCTATGTCCCAGCAGGCTGGCGGCGGCAAGACATTACTGCGCCACTGCTCGTAGGCGATCGCCTCGGCCTGCGTCTCCTCGGGTGCCCAGCTGAGATGAACCTGTAGGTGGAGCCTTCCCCGGCCCCCCGCTCCCCGGTAGGACTCGATGAGACGGCGCAGCTGCTCCCGATCGGCGTTGACCGTAATCAGCCCGTCTGCCCAGGCAGCGCACCAGCGGGCTGTCGGGACGCTAACCGCGGCGCCGACCAACGGCGGTGGTTCGGGCGGCCGGGTCCATACACGCGCCCGGTCGACGCGGACCAGTCCATCGTGGCTCACCTCCTCGCCGTTCAGCAGCGCCCGAATGATCTCGACGCATTCCCGTAAACGGTCGATGCGTAGCTGCTTACGCGGCCATCTCGTACCGGTGATGTGCTCGTTGCTGGCCTCGCCGGTACCCAGTGCCGCCCAGAACCGGCCGGGATACATGGCGCTTAGAGTGCCGATGGCCTGGGCGATCACCGCAGGGTGGTAACGCTGGCCCGGCGCGGTCACGACCCCGAACGGCAGCGTGCTGGCTTGCAGGGCGGCTCCGAGCCACGACCAGGCAAACGCCGAATGGCCCTGCCGCTCGCTCCACGGCGAGAAGTGATCTGAAGACATCGCCGCATCGAACCCGGCCTCCTCAGCACGTTGCACCGCGGCTAACAGTTCGGTCGGGTGAACCTGCTCGTGGGAGGCATGGAAGCCGAAGGCGGGCATGCAGGACCCGTACCCGTTCACCCGATTTCAAAGCGACCTATGGTCGGTGGCCTTGTTGCGGCTGGTCGAGCTCAAAACCTGCGGTTGGCGAGCACCGGGATCGTGGCCCGGGCCTGCTCCACCACATCAAGATCAAGATCGGCCACCAGCAGGCCGGGCTCCTCGTGCAGCGACTGCAGCACTTCGCCCAGGGGGGAGATAGCCGCGCTGTAGCCAACTCCGGTAGGTGCTCGTCCGTCGAGTGCCATTCCACCTGCGGCCGGGTCGGCTTGGGCAGCAGCAACCACATATGAGGTGCAGTCCAGCGCACGAGCCCGGGTCAGCAGCTGCCACTGCTCGACCTTACCGGGTCCGGCGCCCCAGGACGCGGCCACACACATCACCTGAGCTCCAAGCGCGGCAAGCTTCACGTAGAGGCCCGGAAACCGTACGTCGTAGCAGGTGGTGAGCCCGATCTTTGCCTTTCCGATCGTGATCATGACTGTCTCTGCCCCCGCCGCGACCGTGTCGGATTCGCGGAAGCCGAATGCGTCGAAGAGGTGAATCTTGTCGTAGTGCGCATCGAGGCCTGGTCCGACACAACGCAGCGTGTTCTTGACTCGGCCATCCCCGCTCGGGGTGAACATGCCGGCGGCCACCACCAGATGATGATGATCAGCGATCTTTCGCAGCTGCTGCGCCCACGGACCGTCGACGGGCTCGGCAATCTCGGCCAGCGGCAGTCCGAAGCGGCGCATGGTCGCCTCCGGAAAGATCACCAGCTGAGCGTCGTGCTCGGCTGCCTCGGCGGTCTGCGATGCGACGAGCTCGAGGTTCTTCTGCGGATCCGCACCGCTGAGAATCTGGGCCAGGGCGACTCGCAGTGTGCTCATCTGAGCTCATCTCGTTCGCGATCCATCTGCCAGACCAACAGTTCGGCTTCCGCACGTGCAGAAACTTCCAGCTGGGCCGAGCTGGAGAGCCGGAGCGAGTCGCCAGCTTCCAGCCGTCCAATCGCGTCCACGTCGACTATTCCTCCCGCCAGATAGACGTGCAGTAGATCCCCGTCGGGCAACGTGCGTGATATTCCGGTCGGCAGCACGCTGACCCACAGCGTGGAGCTGACGCTACCGAGGCTTACCACCGCATCCGGGTGCCGCCCAGATGCGATCGGCACCCAGTCACTTGCAAGATCATCAAGCGCCAGCTCTCGTTGCTGGTAACTCGAAGGTCCCCCTGGCGCGTCGGGCCTGACCCACATCTGGATGAAGTGGACGGGCTCGGCTGGACGCGTCGGATCGATTCGGTAGGCATCGTTGCGCTCGGCGTGCACAATGCCTGAGCCTGCGCTCATCCGCTGCGCCAGCCCGGGATAGATCAGCCCGGAGTTCCCGCCCGAGTCTTCGTGGACCAGCGATCCGGAAAGCACCCAGGTGACGATCTCGGCGTCACGATGAGCATGGTCCGGGTAGCCGGCCCCGACGCGAACCAGATCATCGTTGTTGACCATAAGGCGACCGAAGCCGATGTTCGTCGGATCGTAGTGTTCGCCGAAGGAGAAGCTGTGGTAGGTCGCTGCCCCTTCGGTTCGGGTGAGGAAGCGCTCCCGTGCCCGCCGCAGCTCAATGTCTGGTGTGCTGGTTCTCGGCATGCTCACTGGTTCAGTATCGCGGCCGTTGACGCATCAGGCGCGATGGCGTCGGCGTACGCTCCTCACATGCCCGCCCGTCCCGTTCCTGAACCCATTGCGCCAGGTCAGGAATCGGTCTGGGACTACCCGCGCCCGCCAGCGATCCGAGCCAGCGATGAGGAGATCATCGTGATCTTGGGCGGCGTCGAGATCTGTGAGACCCGGACCAGCCTGCGCGTACTGGAAACAGGACACCCACCGACCTACTACCTGCCTCGTTCAGGCTTCATCGAGGGTTCATTGAGGCCGGCCCGCGGGACTTCGTTTTGCGAATGGAAGGGCCGAGCTGCCTATCTGGATGTCATTGGCCGCACCAAAGTCGCGTCCCGGGCAGCCTGGTACTACCCGCACCCGAACGCTAGCTTTGCGGCGATTCATGATCATGTTGGGATCTACGCCGCAGCGATGGACGAGTGCCTGGTTGATGGCGAGCGAGTCGAGCCGCAGCCCGGAGGCTATTACGGCGGGTGGATCACCTCTGCTGTGACGGGCCCGTTCAAGGGCGGGCCAGGCACGGAGGACTGGTGACCGCGATGGATGACGACTACGCCGAGCTGGTACTGAGCGTGGTCGAGCGAATACCGCCCGGTCAGGTCGCGACGTACGGGGACATTGCCGAAATTTTGGGTCGCGGCGGACCCCGTCAGGTGGGTCAGGTCATGGCGCTGCGGGGCGGCGGAGTGCCGTGGTGGCGCGTGGTACGGGCGGACGGACGGCCGGCCCGCAACCTTGAGAAGTCCGGCCTCAGACTTCTGAAGGCCGACAAGACTCCGCTCAAGGGTGACCGCGTTGACATAGAACGGGCACGTTTGAGAACGGGCGACCGTAGCAACTGAGATCGGCCCGGCGCGTGATCGAAAACTCTTGGCGACACAACGCTGGGCAGGGTTCACATTGCGCTGCGATTTATGACAGGCTAGGGACCGCTGTTGCAAGTCTGTGTGGTACGTGCTACGCCCCCAGAACTTTGCGTGGGCGTGAGGAAAGACCTGGCGTCCAACAGCAGTCGGGACCGTGAGGTGCGGTTTCGAATGCAGACGCTAGGAGATGTTTCATGGCGCAGGGAACCGTTAAGTGGTTCAATGCCGAAAAGGGCTACGGCTTCATTGCCGTGGACGGCGGCGGCCCGGACGTTTTCGTCCATTACAGTGCTATCGAGTCGACTGGGTTCCGCACGCTCGACGAGGGCCAGCGTGTGGAGTTCCAAACGACCCAGGGTCCGAAGGGCCCACAGGCCGACCAGGTCCACGCGATCTGAGTTTGCCACCACAACAAGCCTCGGTACCGATCGGTGCCGGGGCCTTGTCTTGCTCTCTTGCTGCAGGAACGTGGGTTAACCCAGATTCCTTGCACTTCACCCACGTTGAACCCTGTGTAAAGCATCAGCAAAGTGGGTTAACCCAGCTACCGACGAATAACGGGTCTGTACGGAGCGCGTGTCAGTACGGGGGCTGCGACGGGTCGATCTGGCGCACCCAGGCACTGACGCCGCCACCGACGTGTACTGCGTCGGCAAGCCCTGCTCCGTGGACCAGGGCCAACACTTCTGCGGACCGTACGCCGGTCTTGCAGTAGAGCACCA
>JBKOZG010000084.1:0-3799 GCA_046725775.1 Actinomycetota bacterium
AGGTCAGAGAAGCAAAGGATCACCCCGTTGTCCGTAATCGAGGTTCAAGACCTAGCCGGCGCCATGCCGGAGCGCTGCCGAGCCATGGTCATCACCCAAGCGGGCCTCGGTCTGCGAGTCGCCGAGTTACTGGCGCTCCGCGTACAGGATGTCGACTTTCTCCGGCGTACGGTTCGGGTCGAATTCCAGACAACCCCGGACGGCAGGTACCGAGTAGCGCCCAAGACACCAAGATCACGACGCGCGCTGCCGTTACCGGAAGTGGTCGGCAAGGCACTCGCGGCGCACATCGCTGAGTTTCCGCCGACCGAGGACGGCTCACTCTTCACCACGGCCAACGAAAACCTGTACCGGCACGAGCATTACGGCGCGCGGATCTTTGCTCCATCTGTGAAGAAGGCTGAGCTACCGGCTGGCACGACGAGTCACGAACTGCGCCACCACTACGCCAGCGTGCTCCTGGCAGCCGGGGAGTCTGTGGTCGCAGTCGCCGAGAGGTTGGGCCATGAGAACGCGGCGCTCGTGCTCAAGACGTACGGGCATCTGATGCCGGATTCTGAAGACCGAACCAGGTGCGCAGTCGACGACGCGTGGACGAGTGACGGAACACAGACGGAATCTAATCACCGCTAGAAGGCATCGAGCCTTGTCAGAGGCCAGTTTCCTGGTTGTGGCAGGTGTTGGATTCGAACCAACGTAGGCGTCAGCCGACGATTTTACAGACCGCTCCCTTTGGCCGCTCGGGCAACCTGCCATGCCGCGCAGATCTCCATCCTGCGGCGGGGAGAAACAATACCCAACTCCGACTACCACTAGCCAACCACCTGCTGGCAGGGTCCATCGATTCGGCACAATGGGCCGGTCAAGCATCGTGGAATGGAGCAGCAACGTGGCAGCAGAGAGCTCGTTCGACATCGTCAGCAAGGTGGACCGCCAGGAGGTGGATAACGCCTTGAATCAGGCCGCCAAGGAGGTGCGGCAGCGGTTTGACTTCAAGAACACCGACGCGGCTATCCGCTGGTCAGGTCAGGCCATAGAAATGGAAGCCAACTCAGAGGAGCGAGTAAAGGCAGTGCTCGACGTCTTCCAGTCCAAGCTCATTAGGCGGGGGGTCAGTCTGAAGGCTCTCGACCCAAGTGCACCAAGATCATCCGGCAAGCTCTATAAGATCACCGCCAACATGAAGGAAGGCATCAGCCAGGAGAACGCGAAGAAGGTCTCCAGGCTGATCCGCGACGACGGACCGAAGGGCGTGAAGGCCCAGATCCAAGGCGATGAGCTCCGTGTCACTAGCAAGAGCCGCGACGACCTTCAGAAAGTACAAGCACTGGTGAAGGCCGCCGACTACGACTTCGCCGTGCAGTTCACCAACTATCGGTAGTGGGTACGCCGCGAGGCATGCCTGACCCGGCCGACCCCGAGGGCAACGGGTTCTGCCTGCTCGGTCGCGATAGCGAGATCACCGATCTGTACGCCCACCTCGTCCGCTGATCGACGCAGGTCTCACCTTCGCGGTCACGACGACGGCGTCACCATCTCCTCGACCAGGGACTCCGGGGCGAATCCCGGCTGGGTCTGGTCGCCAACCCACTCGAGCGCGTCGTACGGGCACTCATCAACGCAGATGCCGCAGTACATGCACAGCGACCAGTTAATTGCGAAGCGGTCGAGCACATTCTGCGTACGCTGCCGTGACCCAGACGGCACACCCTCCACCGGCCCGGCATGTGAGTCAATGCTGATGCACCAGGTCGGGCACTCCCGCGCACAGATCATGCAGGACGTGCAGGCCGGTTCGATCAAGCGGATCGACCGATGCGACTCCTCTCCTGAGCTCACATACGCCTCCGGCGGGGCCTGCCGCCGACGCCCGGCCCGGCCACCTCCGCCGGGTCGGGCGCGGCCTGCGAACCGCGATCCCCCCATACGGCAGGGTCCGGGACGCCGGGGGGCACCAAACGCCTGCGGCCTGGCGAGGTATCGCTCTCCCCCGGCTCCTTGGCTCCCGGCCAGTTCATCCCGGTACGCGCCGCCAGCACCTCATCTTTACGCAGCGGGGTTCCCTCGAACTCGGAATTGAGGAGCAGCCGACGACGCTCGCCGCCAACGAACTCGACACCGAACAACTCTGCCGCCTCACGCTCGTGCCAAGCCGCACCCGCAAAGACGCCCCGCACCGTATCGATCCGCGGCTTGTCCCGAGGTAGCCAACAATTCAGCATCCTCGGCTCAGCCTCATTGGAGAGATTCCGCACCACCAGAACAACCCGCAGACAATCAAGCCGCCCGATCTCATCGACGCAGCCCAGCCAGTCGAAATACTCGAAGCCTTCCTCCTGCAGCGCCTCCACCGCATTCAGCCACGCCTCGGGCGCTACCTCAGTCACGACAGCACCCGCCCGGCGAGCTGATCCAGCACCGCCGACAGCGCTTCCGGCGGAGGTGGGCAACCCGGGACGTACGCGTCTACGGCCAGCAGCTGATCAACGCCTTTGGTTACCGCATACGAATCCCAATACGGACCTCCGGACGACGCACATGCCCCGAATGAGACCACCGTTGGGCGACGTCCCGCCTGCTGCTCGCAGCCGTCGACGATCGCCGCCACGGTTGGTGCCAGCCGATCCGTCACGGTGCCGGAGATGACCACTGCGACCTGCGCCCGGTCGTCAAGGAGTGGCAGCGGCGCCGCAGCGCCAGGCGAGGCGGCGTCAAATTCCAGGGCACAACACGCCAGCGCGACATTCAGCACGTACAGCGAACCGTCGCCATACCAGTCGACCCATCGCATAGCTCCACCGTAATGCGACCCAGTGAGCGAGCCGCAGCGACGACAGCAACGCATTTGTTATGCGTTCTCATGACCTGAAAGTTCCCTAACCCACAGATAGGCCGCCCTATCATGGGGTTATTGGCAGCCTCAGCGGAGATCGCAGCCACGAACCCCCTGACCCCCGACCAGCTGATTAGGCACGCCAAGGAAGAAGGCACGCAGAGTAGTGAAGCAGGTCAATACCCTCGACCGGGTCGTTATCCGGTTCGCCGGGGACTCGGGCGATGGCATGCAGCTCACCGGCGATCGGTTCACCTCTGACTCGGCAGTATTCGGCAACGACATCTCAACGCTGCCTAACTTTCCTGCCGAGATCCGGGCACCCGCCGGCACCCTGCCTGGCGTGTCCAGCTTCCAGCTGCACTTCGCCAACTACGACATCATGACCCCCGGCGACCGGCCGGATGTGCTGGTAGCGATGAATCCTGCGGCCCTCAAGGCCAACATCGACGACCTGCCACGCGGCGGGGTGATCATCGCCGATTCAGCGGACTTCACCAAGCGGAACCTGGCAAAGGTCGGCTATCAAAGCGATCCGCTCACTGACGGCTCGCTTGAGGGCTACCAGGTGCACGCTCTGGATTTGACCGGCATGACCATCGAAGCAGTCAAGGAGTTCGGTCTTAGCCGCAAGGACGCCACCCGTGCCAAGAACATGTTTGCGCTCGGGCTGCTGACCTGGCTCTATCACCGGCCCGCCGATGGCACGATCAACTTCCTGACCACCAAGTTCGCGTCCAGGCCTGCGATCCGCGACGCCAACATCACCGCATTCAAGACCGGGTACGCGTTCGGTGAGACCACCGAGGTGTTCGCCGTCACTTACGAGGTAGCGCCCGCGCCCATGCCGTCTGGGAAGTACCGCCAGATCTCAGGCAACCTCGCGCTGGCGTACGGCCTGATTACCGCATCGCGCAAAGCCGGCCTGCCGCTCTTCCTCGGCGCCTATCCGATTACTCCGGCGTC
>JBKOZG010000432.1:0-6548 GCA_046725775.1 Actinomycetota bacterium
GAGTGGCCGAGAGGCGAGGCAACGGACTGCAAATCCGTGTACACGGGTTCAAATCCCGTCTCCACCTCGGGCGATTGGCGCAGTGGGAGCGCGCTTCCCTGACACGGAAGAGGTCACTGGTTCAAATCCAGTATCGCCCACGAAGAAAGCCCTAGTCAGCGACCCCTTTTTGCGGCCTTGCCCGCATTTCGCGCTTGGATCGGTTGACCTGTCAGCCAATCATTTGGTGTCGCCATCGAAGAGCTCGTTGATGGCGCGCGCTCCGCGTGTGATGACTGGGCGCAGTTCCTTCCGGTATACGCGCTCGGTGACGCTTGTACTCCCATGGCCGACTAAGTGTGCGATCTCCTCGATGGTCACCCCCCGTGCAGCCCTTTGCACGGCCGGCCTGCTCGCCGCGCGATGGAAGCCGCGACGGGGGCGTGCGGATGAACGATGAGGCAGCGGCTCGAGGCGCAGCCTGACCAGGTGGAGGCGTATGAGGGGCTGGGTCGAGAGCTGGGTGCGAAACCGACCGAGGTGGCGCTGGCGTCGCTGCTGCGCAACCTTGCCGTTTCGATGGCCGTAGTGCTCCATCATCGGCAGGGAGCTCCGCCGCGGGCGCTATGGGGCGCTCCTCGCTACAGCCCGTACCGCGCCTCGTCTATCGTCTAGCCTCACTCTCCTTACCAACCGGCAGATCTCCGGTCTGAATGACTCTTTGAGCTATCGTTCGTAGCTTTACGTGGGTGTTCTGCGACTCGCGTTTCAGCAGAGCGAACGCCTGGCCGGCCGTAAGCTGACGGCGGGTCATCAAGATTCCTTGGGCCAGTCCCACCCGATGCCGCGCGGCCACCGCTCGGTTCAAGTTGTCACGCTCCTTAGCGGCTCCAATTGCCAGACTGGCGTAATGGGCGAATGCCTCGGCTAGGTCGGCATACGGTGACAGGATGCCCGGGCCTGTGGCGTACCACACCAGCCGGACCGACTGCCGCGGCGCCCCCTCAATACGCACCACGAGGAACGCGCGTCTGCCCACCTCATACCACGAGACGCCTTCCGCTGGGTCGTCGATCGAAATTGGTTGCTGAAGTAGACCCTGCCGGAAGAGCATCTCTATCACCGCAGCTGCCGCCGAATCATCGAGCGCCGCGTCGCTCGGGCGTGCGGCGAGGGTTTGCCAGAAGCGTCCGGTGTAGGTGACGACCGCTGCCCCGTCGGCGGCAATCAGCGCCAAGGCTTCGTCGACGACTGTTGGCCAGAGTGCCGTGACGTCTGGTGCAGCCCAGATCCGCTGGCAGGCAGCGACTAGAGCTGTCGTGTAGGCCAGATCGCACGGTGCGGCGTTCGGCAGCATCTGTGGGTCGGTTCCATTGTCCGGGGTCTCAAAGAGCCCGGAGAGTCACAGGGCCCGTGAGCGCGACCTGCCGGTCACCGCAGAGGCGATCATGACCAGGACAGCGGCTACAGCGATTGCGATGATCCACCGCACCCAATCGATGCCCGGGCTGCCGTTGCCCCCGAATGCTGTATAGATGAACCAACCAGTCAGGACCCCACCGATGCCGCAGATGAGGGTCAGCCAGATAGGGATATTGTCCCGGTTGCCAGGGGCGACGAACTTGCTCAACAAGCCGATCATGATACTGGCGACGATGACACCAATGATCTCCACTGCTTCCTCCTCAAACGTGATGGAATCTCCCGTGCGAAGCGACTGCCGTCGGCCACGATCCGTTCCTCCACACTCAACCACCCAAAGGGCGGATGCATTACACCCTTAGGGAGGTTAAAGTCAGCTTATGGAAGCCCCGGCAAGGAAACCGGTCACCATCGCGCTGGTTAACGACTACGACATTGTGGTGATGGGCATCGCGCACATTCTCGAGCAGTACCGAGATCGCGTGGTGATTGCCGAGCTTGATACCAACGTTGCCGTTTCCGACCTGGTTGACATTGTCCTGTACGACTGTTTCGCGCAGCCGGAATCCGACCATGACGAGATCAGCGCGCTGGTTCGAAATCCGCGCGCCCGCCGGGTTGCGGTCTACACCTGGAACTTCGACCCCGACCTGATTGACAGCGCCCGCAGGCAAGGCGTCAACGGGTACGTGTCAAAGGCTTTACCGGCGCGCGACCTCATCGCTGCCCTCGAAGCGATCCACACCGGCGACATCGTGATCAGCGACCCACCGTTCCGGGCACGCAGCATCGGCGGGCTGAACTGGCCAGGCCGCAGCGAGGGACTCACGGACCGCGAATCGGAGATCTTGGCCCTAATCACCCAAGGCCATAGCAACGCCGAGGTGGCAACGCTCACCCACCTCAGTCCGAACACGGTGAAGTCCTACATCCGAACGATCTATCGCAAGATCGCGGTGACCAGCCGCACCCAGGCGGTTCTGTGGGGGGTCCGCCACGGCTTCACACCCGACCATCACCGCATCGAACACTGGCGCGGAGGACCATGACCTGGGCCGGATGCGATGGCAGGTCCCGCTCCTGAAAGCATCGCTTTTGGGGCAGGCGAGAGGTCAGGCGCCGGTGCGGATTCTGACTCCTTTACTCCTCTTTACTCCTTGATCGCCCCGCTGATCCAGCGAACCGCCGGAAAGAGGAGGGATCGTCCGAGCGGCGCGGAAGGTAGGCGTCGAATGTCGTCTAGTCCAGACACCACTCGTCGGGGCGTCCGTCGTAGAACAGCTCGGGGTCGGTCCCCTCTCCCGCCGGCTCTGTGGTGCGAGTCGGGGTACTCGAGAGCATCTTCGAAGGTGTCCACATCCCAGTCCCGCTTCGAGGCCACGTCGTCAGGGTCCCCCGCGGCGGGGACGTTCTCTCTGGTGCGCCGTGCGGTGTCGCTCCGCCCGGGAGCAGCCCGGGCTTGGTCAGCGCCCGTGGGACGAACACTAGTGCCGTCGTCGTCGCGTACACCAGCACTAAGAACGTGGCGATCGGATGCCTGATGATCCGCGACCGCAGCGGTGAAAGATCCGTTCGGGCGGCTTGCTCAGTCTGCTCAGCCATGATCGGAACGTCCTTTCAACAACGTCAGTCATCATGAGGCAGCACCACCCCAACCTCCAGGGCGCGCCTCCCGACCCTAACGATCGCCCGCGCCGGGTCGGCGAAAGCAGCTTGGTGAGGACGTTTGCATCGCACCTGACACTCGCGCACTCAGACTTCAAAGACGGCGTCGTGGGCGTACGCAAAGTCATTTCAGCGTCTAAGCCGTCTCGCCCTGGTCTCATCCGGCGGACGTCCGGCTCACCGGGCCAGCCGCTGAGGGCCACGTGCGTGACAGCCGTTCGCACAGTTGCAGGCGATGTCTGGCCTGGTCTGGAGATCCGGCGCTGACGAACGCGCGGGCTGGGTGGCACCCGATGGAGCAGCTGTAGTCGCCCTGTGAGGCTGTCGCGGGGGAGATGGAACGGCCCCGCAGCGTGTCTGCTCAGCCGCGGGGGCCTTGGGTAACGGCGGTTCCTAGGTTCGACTCGCCACCCTGTCTCGACTTACCCGATATCGGTGAAGCCCACGCCTTGGTTGCGACCAGCTGTACGCCTTGGTGGGCGGTGCGACGAATGCCACTCGAACGGTGCTTGAGGATCTTCGTTAATGATCATTAGGCGTCGACGAGTGCATCCGCTCGGCGTACAGCAGTGTGCCGTAGTCACTGCGATCCTGGCCCAGCTACCGGGATGCTGGCCGGTGCGGGAGCTGTTCACTTGGGCGATAACGTCGAAGGCCGGGCCCCCAAAGGTCGTAGGCCCGGCCCGGGAGACGCTGGGACTTAGGCGTTGATTACTGCGGGAGCCGCCGCGTCTCGACGATCTCGCTGCAGATCATGATCAACTTGCGGTTCTCGGTCTGGGAGATACGTCGCAGATAGGCGATCGAAGAAGGAGCGATAGCGTCTCAGTGCCTGCCGCAGATCCTCGGTGGTGGTCTCCTCGCCGGCTAGGCCCTGTTCGAGGTCGGTGCGCTGGTGGCGGAACAGCTCTTCCAGCTCATTAAGCACCTCTCCGACCAGCTCGTTCCCGCCTCGCACGGCACGGCGCGGATCGTCGACGGCGAACTAGAACACCTGCCTCAGCAGGCGACCTTACGGGCAGCGCTGATCGCCGGCTACCGGTCGGTTCGGCCGTTGTCAGCCGAGCAGGAAGCAGCCGTCGACGACTTCGTCGCGCTGTGGCACCTGCAACTCGCGCTCTGGGCGGTTGGACACCGGGAGCAGCCCATGTTCGCGGACAGCTGGAAGGCGGACCTGCTCAACACCCTTGATCGGCTGAGGTGACGCGGCGCACCAACAGATCATCGAGGCCGACCGCGCGAACGAGGCCTAAGTGACTCGGAAGAACTTCCGCCATCGACGACTCGGCTAGCCATGGGGCGATCCCGCGTCAGTGGTGCGGTAAGCGTTTCGGCTTCAGGTGCATTGCTGAGCCGCCGAGCCATCGACTTGCGACGCGACGGTCCCGTGAGGCGTGCAGCCGCCCCAAGTGCGGTCGCGGCACTCGCTTGGCGAAACTGGTTCTACAGTGCGTCCGGGCCGGCCGCTGGACCGCTCCTCCAAGCCTGGTCTAGCAGCTGCTCAGTCAGTCAGAGCTGGCCCAGGGGGCTAGGCCAGCGAAGGCGGACGATGACTCGTTGTTCGCATCGAGGTCGTCGGTCGGCACCAAATCCAAGTCTCTCGTAATCGGGCTGGTCCGTCGGCACCAGACACGATGCTAGTAAACCAGTTCTGTTGCACCCTCGGCCCGTACGAGGTTGGCCACTTGGCGGACCACCTCGGAGCCCTAACTGCGCCCCCTCGTGTCGCTTGTAGATGAGCAGTTTCCACAAGAACCACGGCCCAATTTGCTCAGGTGGTTGCGGCTCGCAATTCCAACTGATCATGCGAAGCCGATGGGCGCTTTTCACTGCATAGACGGTCGGTAGCACGGCTTGGCCTGCTGATACTCGGTCGCGTCCGCGAGCGCGTTCTGAGGCGTTTGGCACGGGCATCGGACATCAGCCTGGCTCCATCGTGTCAGTCCGGCGACGATTCGACCAAAACCGCGACCAGATCACCAACGAGCGCTAGACACGCCTCCTCGCCATCCGCTGACGCTGATGCTTCCGGGCACTCCCTGCAAACGCAACCAGCCGAGTAAGCGGCGTTGGTCCCATGCTTGAGGTCGTCTCGACGTGTTGCCGTCAGCGCGGCCTCAAGCGCTGCCGACCACACTTCGTCGGTCTTTATCAGCCCCACACCTCGTTAGAGGTCAGGCCGGGGTCAGTGAGCACAGCCCTAACGGCCGGCCGTCGTAGATGCCATCTAGGAGCTGCTGCCGCGTCTCAGTTGGTAGCCGCTGCTGCGCCCTGGCTCTCCCGAATGCTCGTTGGTGTGCCGGCGTGCGCCTTGCGGCACAGCCTGCAGCGGCACCCGCTGGGCCAGCCCGCGGCCGTGCATAGCCATCGCCGGATGACAGGCGGCGCCACATCGCATACGGCAGCCGCTTGGCGAACTGAGGTGACCTTCTCCGGTCGGCTCACGACACGCACACTAGCGGCGCCTCACCGAATCGAAGATCGGAACCCCTGGTGAGAGGTCAGGCGCCAGGGGTTCTGTATATGCCCAAACGTTACCGGTGCGGATGTGGCAAAACCGCCAGCCGGCGTTCCCTTGGGGTATGTGGGTTTGTGCACGTGGGGTTGCACCCGGGGCTGGTCGCGAGAGGCAACAATACCGATCGGTGAGCCGCCGGGTCTGCATACTCCTCTGCTAAGGTCGTCTGCTTCGTAACACAAGAAGTTTCTCCGCGCACCGTTTCGGCTAGTCAACCGTGGATATGGTGAGCAGAAGGCCGCTCGGCGAATCGAGCGACGATGGGACGAGGACCCATGCCTACCGATGATGTGAACCGACTGCGATGCGAAAACTGTGGCCGCGAATTCCCAGTGGCAGGGATCGTTGGCCCGGATGGGTGCGAAGCCTTCACCTGCGAGCAGTACCTGGACGAACTGCACGCTGCCGGTCTCGAGCTGTTCTGCGAAATCTGCATTGTGGGTCGAGAGGTGGCGTGGCAAGTGACACCCTGGCAACCCACCGATGACTTGCCACGATTCGAGGTCTAGGGAGTCAGGTGAGCCCTGGCAGACCTGCGAATTGTGGCCAAGCTCCCGAACAGGAGGCTCCGGACGACCCCCGGAGCCTCCCTTTTCTCCGTGCAGGCGGGACATCACAGCTCGCCCTTGCGTGATCTCATCCCAGCGCAGTTGGAACCGCTCGCGAGTGATTCCCACGAATTTCCCTCGGTCGTCGGCTCGGAACCAGCTGACCTCATAGAAGCCACCCGGAAACAACTCATGGTTGAAGTCGAAGCGGCAGCGAATCACCTTGTCTGGCATCATCACCACTTCGTCGTAATCGACAACCACCCATTTGCAGTGACTCTTGACGCATAGCTCCAGGTCAACTCCGGGATTCGGGCTGCCGCCTGACCTGCGATGCAGCTCCAGGAAAAGAGCTCCGCCCGGATCGGAATCATCGTGACCCGCAATCCAGTCGGGGTCCCAGAATCCGGGCGGTC
>JBKOZG010000041.1:0-12877 GCA_046725775.1 Actinomycetota bacterium
AAGCAGCACCATGAGGAGCCAAGACACCAAGATCGTTCGCCAACCTGCCCGGTCGAAGCGGCCGGGCCACGGCAGCGGCCAAAGGCGTGCCAGGCCGGGACGTACCCGGTTGATCCAGTACTGCTGGTAATCAGGGCCGGCCGGAACGCCCTGCGGTGGGAGCGTTGCAATCTGCACAGCGTCGAGGATCCACATAGCCTGCGCCGCTGCAGCTGGCGAACCGTCGTAGGCCAGCGCCGCCCACGGAGCGACAAAACGGTCGTCGGGCGCAATAGGATCGTCGTCCCCGCTGCGGTACCTGCGGGCGAGCCGGCCAGTGTCTTGCCCATGGCCGCCACGTGCGAGCACCGTGTCGATGTGCAGCCTGCTGATCTCGCCGGCGAAGCGAGCTCGCGCCGCCGCATCGGCGGCTGCACCTTCGGATAGCAAGATCACCATTGCTGGCGTGTTGGCTGCGTCGTGCGCGGTGAACGCTATGCCCGCTGGCGTTGCACCGAGTCGCGCGTCGAGCCAGAACTCACCGACCTTTGGTGGATCATCCGGCAGCAGCGGCGTCACTGGCACATACGCCGAACCTGCGCCAGGTTCCTCGTCGAAGCCTGGATTGGAGCTTGCCCACGACTCGTCCGGCGATCCGGCCGGTGGCTCAGTGCTCGACATCACACTCCATCTCGCGGCCTCGATCCGGATGAGGCCGACCGCCGCGCGGTGCGGGGCACGGAGAGTCTATTCGGCCATTACAGGCGTCGCCTCACCGAAGCGAGAAGCTGGTGCGGAGCGGCTCTCCGCCCGCCCACCGAAACCTCGACGAGTTGTGGGAAGGGGTGTTGCTCTATCCGCCCTCGTGGAGAGTTCCTCCATGCGCACTGAAGCGAACCGTGACATAGCGAGGTATGTGCAAATTCACAGCGTGCCCACAGCGTGGCCTGGCACGTTCGCCTGGTTCTGGGTTTGTGCGGGCCCATAGCCTTGAGTCCTCGTCTGCGAGAATGGCTCGGTGTCCGGCGCAAGCAGCGACGGTCCTCCGTTCCGGACCGCCCAGGACGTATGGACCAGTAACAGGAGAGGTGCGTGAGTAGTCCGTCGTTTGGCCAGCCCGTCGAAGAGCGCCCGGTCGCTCGGACCTCGGGCAACCTCGGAAACCAGACCGCCTCGCGGCTACTCGGTGATGCCATCGCCCAGGTTCAGCGAGTGATCGTCGGGCAGGAACACATGGTCGAGCAACTCATGGTTGCTCTGCTCGCCCAAGGACATTGCTTGCTCGAAGGTGTACCTGGCGTGGCCAAGACGCTCGCGGTACGCAGTTTTGCCACTGTGGTTGGTGGTGAGTTCGCCCGGATCCAGTTCACACCCGACCTGGTCCCTTCCGACATCATCGGCACCCGTATCTACCGGGCCAGCCAGGAGAGCTTCGACGTGGAGCTCGGGCCGATTTTTGTGAACTTCGTGCTCGCCGACGAAATCAACCGCGCACCTGCAAAGGTGCAGGCGGCGATGTTGGAGGCAATGGCTGAGTGGCAGGTCTCCATTGGCGGCACGACCTATCCGGTGCCGCAGCCTTTCATCGTGATCGCCACTCAGAACCCGTTGGAATCCGAGGGTGTCTATCCGCTTCCCGAGGCACAGCGTGACCGCTTCCTGCTGAAGGTCGACGTACCTTACCCGGCCGGTAATGAGGAGTTCGAAATCCTCCGCAGGATGAGTGTCGATCCGCCGACCTCACAGCCGGTCCTGAACCCGCAGATGATCCTCCAATTGCAGCGTCAAGCTCAGGACGTTTTCGTTCACAACCTGGTCGCCGAATACATCGTTCGACTCGTCTTGGCCACGCGTACGCCCGCCGAGTTCAACCTGCCGGATCTCACGCCAGTCATCCAGATCGGCTGTAGCCCACGAGCCACGCTCGGCCTGGTGGCCGCTGCTCGTGCTCTGGCGCTGATCCATGGTCGGGACTATGTGCTGCCGACCGATGTTCAGTCGGTGGCAAAAGATGTGATGGCGCACCGCATTGTGCTTGGTTTCGACGCCGTGGCCGACAACATCGCACCAGCCCAGGTGATCGAGCGGATCGTCGCCATGGTGCCACCGCCGACGCCAGTGTGGAACCAGCAGTCCGGGCCGAACCATCAGACTCCGCCCGGACGTTCCGTGCCGTCGGCCAACACCTACCCCGCGCCCTCGGCGCCCTATCAGCAGCCGGTGCCGAATATGCCTAACCCACCGGACTTCAATTAGAGGCTTACGTGTCATTCCCGCCGCCAGGCGGTCAGCCCGTCGGCACCCCGACTTTCCTGGTACGCCTGTGACTTATCCCCCGCCCAGCGGTACTCCGGTGCAGTTCGCTGCTCCGGAGGAGAACATCGGAGCGGTTGCATCGGTGGTCGGTGCGCCGACCCGGGCTACGATCCCGCTGCACAAGCTGGCACCGGAGGCCGCGCTGCGTCGGCTGGAGCTCACCATCGTGCGTCGTCTCGAAGGGTTCCTCCACGGCGACCACATGGGCCTGCTGCCAGGACCCGGTTCGGACATCAGCGACGCCCGGGCCTACATCCCCGGCGAGGACGATGTCCGCAAGATCGACTGGGCAGTCACCGCGCGCACCGTCGTGCCCCACGTGCGCGACACCATCGCCGATCGAGAGCTCGAGGTGTGGGCGCTGCTTGACGTCACCCCGTCGATGAACTGGGGCACCGAGGGAGTGACCAAACGCGATCTCGGCATCGCCGCGGTCGCGACGATCGGCTTCCTCACCCAGAAGATGGGCGACCGATTCGGCGGCTACGTTCTGCGCCCGGAGAGCCTGCGCCGCCTACCGGCCAGATCTGGCCGTTCCGCCTTGTACGGCTTGCTCCGCAAGATGTTGACCGAGCCGTTCGTGCCCGATCACGCCAGAGGCCCGATGACGCTCGCGGCAAGTATCGAGAAGCTGTCCCGGACCCAGCGTCGCCGTGGGTTGAAGGTAGTGGTGTCGGACTTTCTGACTCCGGGTGATCATGAGCTCGACCCCAACGTGGAACCCGACTGGGAGCGCTCGATGCGTCGGCTCAGCGTACGCAACCAAGTCCTGGCGGTCGAGGTGGTCGACCGTCGGGAGATCGAGTTCCCCAACGTGGGTGACATGCTGATCCGCGATCCCGAGACTGACTTCGAGCGTTATGTGAACACCGGAGATTCAGATGCGCGAGCCAGAATGGATGCGGCAAGCGCGGCCCAGCGGGAACGAATCCGTATCTCGCTTCGTCGTGCAGGTGTCGGGCACATCCAGTTGCGGACGGACCGGGACTGGGTGCAAGACATTGCCCGGTTCGTGTTGGCGTACCGTCGCGTGGCGAGCATGCTGCACGCTCCGCCACAGGGAGTGACGAAGTGATTCCCCAGCTCGCGTTCCTGTCGCCGGAGCGGCTGTTGATCTTGCTCATCATTCCGGTACTGATTCTCGCGTACATCTTCGCCAGCCTTCGAAAAAACCGGCGCGGCATGCGCTTTACCAACACTTCCATGCTCGACGTCATCGTGCCGAAGCAGTCGCAATGGCGGCGGCACCTCGCTGTCGCTCTGTCGTTGCTGAGTCTGATCACCCTCACGGCGGCCTTCGCACGGCCGAAGACCCAGATCGATGTGCCACGCGAGCGCGCTACGGTCGTCGTGGTGATCGATTCTTCGTTGTCGATGCAGGCGACTGATGTTAGGCCGACTCGGCTCGACGCCGCCAAGCAAGCAGCCATCGACTTCGTGATCAGGCTGCCCGAGAAGTACAACGTCTCGATCGTCTCGATGGCGGGAGCCGCAGCGATTCTGGTGCCGCCGACCACCGCCCATGGCACGGTACAAAACGCCATTAACGGAATCCAACTGCAGGAATCGACAGCGATCGGCGAGGGAATCGCCACAGCGGTTCGTGCTCTCCAGCAGGCTCCGAAGGATCGCGACGATCCAAACTCGATAGCGCCTGGAGCCATTGTGCTGCTCAGCGACGGCTCTAACACCACCGGTCGTGCGCCGCTGCAGGCGGCGGCGGAGGCCAGAACGGCCAAGATTCCGATCTACACGATCGCGTACGGCACCGAAAACGGCTACGTCGATCTGGACGACAAGCGGGAGCCCGTACCGGTCGACCATGAGGAAATGAAGCGAATCGCCGCGGCGACCAATGGCGAGTACTTCGCGGCAGCCACTGCCGATGAGCTGAAAAGGGTGTACCAGAACATCGGATCCGATATCGGCTATGAGAAGGCCGATCGCGAAGTGACCGCTCGTTTTGCCGGCTACGGCCTGGCGTTGGCCGTCTTGGCAGCGCTCGGCGCCATCTCGCTAGGTGCAAAGTGGCCCTAACATTTGGTGCTCCTCGCGCACGTCGCGCTGAGAGTTACTGTCTTCCTCACTCGCTCGCAGACAGAAAAGCGCTGTCTGCTCGACTCGTTCGTCCAGACAGCGGCGGCGCTGCTCCGACGCTCGTCGCACGACACGCTTCACCCCTGCAGTCGCCGGCGCGCTGCTCCGACGCTCGCAAAGCGGCGTGTCCCGAGGTTGTCGAGGGCCTCCCGTGACCCCGCTTCTCTCCTTCCTGGCGCCCGGGCGGCTGTGGCTGCTCGTGCTCATCCCGCTGCTGGTCGGTCTGTACCTGTGGCTGGTGCAGCGTAAGCGGAACCGCAGCATGCAAGTCAGCAAGACAATGTTCGACCTCGTCATCCCAAAGGACCGCACGTGGTTACGGCACGTCGCGGTCGGTCTGTCGATCCTCAGCCTGCTGACCTTGACGGTGGCCTTCGCCAAGCCGAAAGATCAAGTCTCCGTGCCTCGGGAACGGGCAACCATCGTGCTGACTATCGATGTGTCACTGTCCATGGAGGCCAAGGACGTGGAACCGAACCGGCTGGAGGCAGCGAAGTCCGCAGCCGAGCAGTTTGTGACATCCCTCCCACCCAAGTTCAACGTCGCATTGGTCACATTCGCTGGCACAGCGACGACGCTGGTGCCGCCCACCCTGGACCGTGGATCGGTGACAGCCGCAATCCGTTCCCTACGCCCTCAAGCCTCCACGGCAATCGGTGAGGGCATTTATACCTCGCTTGCTGCACTAGCACAGGTGCCGCCTGACCCGGACAACCCGAAAACTGTGCCACCGGCCCGCATTGTGTTGCTGAGTGACGGCAAGACCCAAGTCGGCCGGCCGTCGGATCAGGCGGCGATGGCTGCAAAGGCACAATCAGTCCCCATCTACACCATCGCGTACGGCACTCCCGACGGTTACATCGATATCGGTGGCAGGCGGGAGCCAGTGCCGGTTGACAGGGCTGAACTGGCGCGCATCTCCAAGATCTCAGGCGGGGAGGCGTACACCGCCGCTTCTGCCGGGGAGCTGAAAGATGTATACCGGGACATCGGCAGCTCGGTTGGCAAGGAAAAGGTGGACCGAGAGGTCACCGCGCGTTACGCCGGCTTCGGATTGGGTTTTGCGATCCTCGCTGCGCTAGGGCTGATTTCGCTCGGCGCTCGTTGGCCGTAGGACCCCGACCTCGGATAACACGCCATCGCAGTGGTGCCACGAGACTAAGGTTCAGGCATGGGGAGCGTGGCGGAGAATTTGGCCGCGGTGGAGGCGCGAATCAAGGCGGCGTGCACGCGAGTCGGGCGCGATCCGAGTGAAGTGCGATTGCTACCGGTGAGCAAGGACCAAGGAATGGACCTGGTCTCGGACGCCTATGAGGCCGGGGTTCGGCTGCTGGGGGAGAACAAGGTTCAGGAGGCGCTGGACAAGGCGAAGCGCTTCGCTGATCGTCCTGATCTGAGGTGGGCGATCATCGGCCATCTTCAAAGGAACAAGGCTAAGCATGTGGCTGTTATTGCGTCGGAGTTCCATGCACTTGACACCATCAAGGTGGCCGCCGCGCTTGATCAGGCTTTGGAACTTGAAGGCCGCAGCCTCGATGTCTTCCTGCAAGTCAACTCATCCGGCGAACCGCAGAAGCACGGGTTGCCACCCGACGAGGTGGAGCCGTTCGCCATTGCACTCAAGGCCTACGCGACGTTGCGAGTCCGCGGTTTAATGACCTTGGCTGTGCTGTCGAACGATCAGCGCGAGATTCGGGCCTGCTTCGAACGGATGCGTGAGCTGCAACGCCGGCTGCAGGGCAGCGATGACGTCGCCGGCACATATGACGAGCTGTCCATGGGGATGTCCGGTGATCTAGAGATTGCAATCGAGTACGGGGCAACCACGGTGAGAGTTGGCCAGGCGATCTTCGGACTACGCCCTGCCCCAGATAGGTCCTGGCTGCCGACGACGTAGCGGCGAGCCGGTCTGAGCATGCAGCGATCGACGGCCACAGTAGGCAGCTCGGCCTTCTTCGTTGTTGCGCCCGGTGTAGTGGCCGGGCTGGTGCCCTGGCTTATCAGCGGGTGGCAGTTACCTCGCCCGATTTCGCCGCTCGCAATCGTCCGGACGGCAGCAGGTGTGGTGTTGCTGGTACTCGCGGTCGTCGTGCTGGTCCGCGCTTTCGCCCGTTTCGTTGTTGAGGGCGGGGGTACCCCAGCGCCGGTTGCTCCTACTGAGCGGCTCGTGGTGGGTGGTGACTACCGCTTCGTACGTAATCCCATGTATCTCGCCGTGGTCACAGCAGTGCTCGGCCAGGCGATGATCTTTGGCTCCCTCGCATTGCTGGGATATGCCATAGCCGTCTGGGCGATCATGGCGGCATTCGTACGCTGGTACGAGGAGCCCCTGTTGCTGGAGCGCTATGGGGATGAATACCAGCGCTACCGCGAAGCAGTTTGGGCCTGGGTTCCGCGGCTGCGCCCGTGGCAGGCCGATACTGATCACGACGGCAACTCGAGTTGATCACTGGTCAAGATTCTCGATAGGGATGGGCGGGACCCGATCGGCCGGCTCGAAGCCGAGAATCCGGCCTAGGAAGTAAATCTGCGCCTCCGTTGCCGCCTTGATCGTCTCCGCCTTACGAAAACCGTGGCCTTCGCCTTCGAACATGATCATGGCAACAGGTAGCTGTTTCTGGTGCGCTCCTTCAGCCAGCATCTCAGCCTGTTTCGGCAGCACCACCTTGTCATCGGTTCCCTGCAGCAACAGGATCGGTGCTGATAGCCGATCGAGGTGGTGGATCGGTGAACGCTCGACGTAGCTGGCACGGTCCTTGGGATACGGCCCGATCAGGCTGTCGAGATAGCGCGCCTCGAACTTGTGCGTGTCGGTCGCCAATCCTTCAAGATCGGCGACGCCAAACAGGCTGATTCCCGCGGCGAAACGATCCGTTGCCATGAGAGCAGCCAGGGTGGTGAAGCCCCCAGCGCTCGCGCCCCGGATCGCGAGCCGCGCTGGGTCGGCGAGCCGCTGAGTTCCCATCGATACCCCACCCGCTATGCAGTCCCGCACGTCAAGGACTCCCCAGCATCCCTTCAGCCGGTCTCGATATGCGCGGCCAAATCCGGCACTGCCGCTGTAGTTGACATCGAGAATGGCAAAGCCGCGAGACGTCCAGAATTGGTACGTGATCTTGAAATCGGCTCCAGCGAAGCCGGTCGGACCGCCATGGGACAGCGTGAGCAGGGGCGGCAGCGTGTTGGCGGGTGCGCTAAAGCGGGCGTTACGGGGCGGGTAGAAGAAGCCGTAGACCGCGCCGTGCTCACCAGTCCAGCTGACTGGTCGGGCCGTCGATATCGAGGCTGGATCCATGATCATCGCAGAGGAGGACTTTACGACTGTCCAGTTGCCTTGATCGAGGTCAAGGAGGGCCAGCACCGGCGGCCTGTCTGGTGAGTTGAGGACCGCGGCCGCGCTGCGACCGGCGACATCCAACGAGGTAGCGGCCGTACCAGAGGAAGTTAACTGCTGCAGTCCGCCGTCTGAAATTCTCAGTTCGGCGATGTACTGCTCGCCGCTGCGGTTGATGCTGCATAGCAGATGATCATCATCGATCATCGAGTACGGCCGCTGGCCAAGTACCCATTGCGGTTCGCAGAACTCTGCCTCTGCTGCACAGAGCGGCCGCAGACCCCCCTCGTTCCACAGGTAGAGGTTCCACCAGTTCGAACGATCAGAAGCGAAGATCAGATTGTCATCCAGCCAGCGAGGCTGCAGCGCGGACTCGCTGGGACCTCCCGCCACGGGTTGACTGTTTATGATCCTGGAACCGCTCAAGTAGCCGACCATGATCGTAGTGGAGTCCCACGGCATGTTCGGATGGTTCCACTGAGTCCAGGCCAATCGCCCACTGGCCGAAAGCTCAGGTGTGGAGTAGAAATCGGCGCCAGCGCACAGTACCGCACCCCCGTCTGGGTTCGGACCATCAAGATCAAGAGCCACGATGGTGTTGACCGGTTCGCCGCTACCCGAATGGTCCTCGCGTACGGCAAGTACCAGTCCCCGGTCGGGATGGACTCGAATGTCGCCGAATCGGAAGGCACCCTCAGGCGTGATCGGCTGGGGTTTAGCAGCGCCCCGGACTGAGTACAGGCGATCGTCGCTGAACTCCGAATAGACCACCGCGCCAGCCGAGACGTGATATTCGCCGCCGCCAAACTCGTGCACTCTGTCGCGCACGTAGGCCGGTGCTGGGGTCACCTCGACGGGCTCACCACCGGCAATGAGCCGCCGCCACAGGCCTGTCCGGCCTCCTTCCGCGGCGCGGGACTCCAGCCAGTAGACATGCCGCCCATCGATCTGCACGGCTGAGAGACCTACTGACGAAGCGATCAACTGGTCGACTGAGATAGTCGACTCCCAGGATCCGTACGGCGCAATCGTCACAGGCTCAATGTATGAGGTCGCATCGCCGCAAGCGTCGGCTATCGCGCGCCGGCGATCGGAGGAGAGGATGAGCGAACATGCACCGCAAGCGGAGCGGGCAAATTCGAGACCGTCGTTCGCGAAGAGCGACGGCGACGTCGGCTTCCCCTCGCTGCGCGAAAGGGTTCCTCGCGGCAAAGCGAAAAAAGGGCGCGTCGGCTGCCACCTCTTGGTACAACTGTGGCGCATGGTGCAAGATAGGGAGCACACCAGGTCCGCGTGACCGGCCTGAGGCTGTTGGGGAAGGCAGCCCTCAGGTTGTCTTTGGTCTCGCACTTGGAGGATCTGGCCATGAATACGACCCGTGGGGTTTTGTACGTCCACTCCGCGCCAGCAGCATTGTGCCCGCACATCGAGTGGGCGGTCGGCGCCGTCTTCGGCATGCCCGTGCGCGTCGACTGGATTGTTCAGCCAATTGAGCGTGCCTGCTATCGGACCGAGTACTCCTGGGCCGGCCATTGTGGGACGGCGGCGCGACTGGCGAGCGCCCTCAAGGGTTGGCAGCGGGTTCGTTTCGAAGTTACCGAGGAGGCTACTTCAGGCACCGAGGGTGACCGCTACTCCTACACGCCGGCGCTTGGCCTGTTCCACGCGATCACCGGGATCCATGGCGACATCATGATTCCTGAAGATCGGATCAAGCATGCGATGGCGCTTTCTGCGCTCGGAGGCAAGGATCTCCCCGACGCTTTGCACGATCTGCTTGGCAGCGCCTGGGACGAAGAGCTCGAGCCCTTCCGCTACGCCGGTGACGGCGCACCGGTCCGCTGGTTGCACGAGGTCGTCTAGCTCCCTCACCAGCACGTTAGAGGGGGATGTTTGTGTGGGCACCCCTCTGGCCGGTGTCCGCGTCACGGATCGCGGCTGTCAGGGCCGATCGAGTTGTATCAGGGGCGACGATCTCGTCCACAACCCCAATCTCGACTGCCTTCTCCACGCCTCCGGCGATGCGCTCATGCTCCGCGGCGAGCTCGGCCTCGAGCTGTGGACGTACATCGTCGGCTACTTCGGCTAGCTTGCGCCGGTGCAGAATGCGAACGGCGGCAATGGGGCCCATCACGGCCACCTCAGCTCCCGGCCAGGCGAAGACTCGGGTGGCGCCAAGTGAGCGTGCATTCATAGCGATGTACGCGCCACCGTACGCCTTGCGGGTCACCAGCGTTACCCGCGGCACCACTGCTTCGCCGAAGGCATGCAAAAGCTTCGCGCCGCGACGTACCACCCCGTCCCACTCCTGGCCGACGCCTGGCAGGTAGCCGGGTACGTCCACGATCACGACCAGTGGCACCCCGAACGCGTCGCACATCCGGACGAACCGGGCCGCCTTCTCCGCGCTGAGCGAGTCCAGGCAGCCTCCCAGTCGGAGGGGGTTGTTCGCGATGACGCCGACCGTCCGCCCGCCAAGCCGCCCGAGGGCAATGGTGACGTTGGGAGCCCAGCGGGCGTGCAGTTCGACCGTCGAACCCTCATCCAGCAGGCCATTGATCAGTGGATGAACGTCGTAGGCTCGTCTAGGCGACTCAGGCAGTAGTGCAGCAAGATCAACATCGGTCACCTGTCTGGCGGTCAGACCTTGGCTAGCCAGCAGGGTCGCCAGTGACCGCCCCTGCTCTACGGCGTGCGACTCGTCGTCGGCGACCACATGCACGACACCTGATCGGCGCCCGTGAGTGTCGGGTCCGCCGAGCCGCAGCATGTCGACATCCTCACCGGTGACAGAGCGCACCACATCTGGGCCGGTGACGAAGATTCGACCCTCCGGGGCCAAGATCACCAGGTCGGTCAGCGCCGGTCCGTACGCCGCCCCGCCAGCTGCGAAGCCCAACACGATGGAGATCTGCGGGATCTTGCCGGAGGCCTGGGTCATCGCATGGAAAATCCGACCGACCCCGTGTAGGGACAGCACACCTTCGGCTAGGCGGGCGCCGCCGGAGTGCCAAATGCCCAAGATCGGCACCCGGTCGTGCATCGCCCGCTCATAGGCCCGCACGACAACATCGCAGCCGTCCATGCCCATCGCGCCGCCCATCACGGTGGCATCCGAACAGAAGGCAACGACCCGGCAACCATTGATCGTGCCGGTCGCAGCCAGCATTCCAGAGTCGTCATCCGGAGTGATCAACTCGACCGAACCGACGTCCAGCAGCGCCTGCAACCGGAGGTTCGGATTTCGCGGGTCCTGCTCGCGTGGAAGCTTGATCTTTTGTGGTGCAGCAGTAGCAGCGCGAGCTCGAGTAGCCCGGGGTGCGGGTGCGGCGCCAGGGGCCGTGCCCCGCTCGGTTGTTGTCGTCATCGCAAGCCTCCAGTGGCGTAGGCGCTGGTGAAGGCCACGGCGACGTTGTGACCGCCGAAGCCGAATGAGTTGTTGATCGCCGCCCGATCACCGCTTGGCAGGTCACGTACCTTTGTGGCGATATCGATACCAAGATCAGGTTCTGGGTTGTCCAGGTTGATGGTGGGCGGGACCTTACGGTGATATAGAGCGAGCAGGGTTGCGAGCGACTCCAGCGCTCCGGCTCCACCGAGCATGTGGCCGGTCATCGACTTTGTTGCGGTGACGATCGCCTCCGTGTGTTCACCCAGTGATTGTCGAATTGACCCGGCCTCGGTGACATCCCCTTGTGGAGTCGAGGTGGCGTGCGCGTTGACGTGCACGATGTCGCCGGGAGCAAGATCGGATTCGCGAAGTGCCTTGGTCATGGCCAACGCCTGACTTGTGCCGGTGGGGTCCGGCTGGACCATGTCGTGCGCATCAGCGGTGATGCCAGCTCCAGCGAGCTCGCCGTAGATACGCGCACCACGCGCCTGTGCGTGTTCCAGCGTCTCGATGACAAAAACGGCTGCGCCCTCGGCGAGTACAAAGCCGTCCCGGTCGACATCCCATGGCCGCGATGCCCGCTCCGGCTCGTCGTTGCGTCGGCTCATGGCCTGCATCTGGGCGAAGCTGGCGATCGGCAACGGGTGGATGACGCCCTCGGTACCTCCCACGACAGCAACATCGGCGCGGCCCAGCCGCAGCATGTCAAGGCCGAGAGAGATCGACTCATTGCTGGAGGCGCAGGCCGACACGGGAGTGTGCACTCCAGCTCGCGCTCCGAGCCGCAGGCTGACGTTAGCTGCGGAGGCGTTGGCCATCAGCATGGGGATGGCCAACGGGCTGACCCGGCGAGCACCTTTTTCTTTCTGGATGTCCCAGTTAGAGAGCAGGGTTACCATCCCGCCTATGCCCGTGGCGATGGCCACACCGAGGCGCTCCCGGTCGACGGGGTTGTCTTCTCGGAGCCCGTACCCCGCGTTCTGCCAGGCCTCCAACGCGGCGACCACCGCGAGTTGTGCGGAGCGGTCGAGCCGGCGGGCCTCGACGCGCTCCAAGATCTCCGCAGGATCGACGGCGGCCTGCGCGGCGATCTGCACCGGCAGATCAGCGGCCCAGTCGGCCTCGATCTTGCGTACCCCGGACTTGCCGGCCAACAAGCCGTCCCAGGTGGTGGGGACATCGCCTCCGAGCGGAGTAGTGGCTCCGAGGCCGGTGACGACAACGCGTATGCGTGACATGGCGTGACTCCTGCGAAGCGTGTCGAGTGTTTCGGGCTGGTCTCGGTGCCATCGTTTGTATGGGTGGCCCCGACATGATCAGCGGCGGTGATCAGGCGGCAGCACGCTCGATGTAGGCGACGGCGTCGCCTACAGTTTTGAGGTTCTTGGCCTCTTCATCGGGAATGCTGACGCCGAACTTTTCTTCGGCGGCATAGATGATCTCGACCATCGACAGCGAGTCCACATCCAGATCATCGGTGAAGGATTTGTCTAGCTGGACGTCGTCGGATGGGACGCCGGCGACCTCATTGACGATCTCAGCTAGATCCGCGCGGACTTCCTCGGTGGTGGGCATCAATAGTGCTCCTTCAGTGTTGGTTGGGATGGTTCCTGCGACCAGATTTCAGGGCAGGATGATCACCTGACCGGCGTAGACCAGGCCGGCGCCGAAGCCAATGATCAGGCAGGTCTGCCCGCTATGAGCCTCGCCGGACTCCAGCAAAGCCTCGATGGCCAGCGGAATCGATGCGGCGGAGGTAT
>JBKOZG010000083.1:0-8497 GCA_046725775.1 Actinomycetota bacterium
GCGCTGGACACCCCGGATGTAGGCAGCGGCCAACCGACCACTCAGCAGGGGATCTTCGGCATAGGCCTCAAACAGCCGGCCACCCAGCGCCGAGCGGTGCAGATTGACCGTTGGGCCAAGGACCACATCGACGGTCTGGGCGCGACCTTCGCCGGCGAGCATCTCGCCGACCCGCTCTGCCGCCGCCTCATCCCATGCCTGTGCGAGCAGCGTCGCATTGGGAAACAACGCGACCTTCTTGCCGCCAACGAACTCACTACCGCGGACCCCGGTCGGGCCATCGCTGAAGATCATGGGACGTAGCCCGATGGCTTCGTTCCCGCGGAGCGAAAACGCCGCGGCGCCGGTGAGCAACCGCACCTTGTCTTCAAGATCGAGTTCGCGTACCGCCCGAACGATCACGTCGTCGATGGCACTGGTGGAGGCTTCGTTGGCTTTCCTCATGCGGCGCTCCTTCGTCTCGCGGCTCTTTGCCAAACCTATGTTTACGTGTCCTTCGGCCGCTCTGCATTCATTGCAGCATGTGTGGCGCGCCAGCAAGCGGTACCGCATGATGATCAAGGAAGTTCCGGTGAGCCCCGCTGGAACCCGGGCCTGAGCTGAATCCGGTCTATGTCGAGCCGCTCAATGTCGCCCCACCGAACTACGAACGAGCCGCGATGCCGCCACCGCACCAATGCTGCGATCGGCCACGGCGACCGAACTCCGTAGCGCTCGAAGCCGAGAGAAGATGGCGAAGGTCGCCCGGGCCACTTATGGCCGCCACCCGTCTCGACATCTGCGCAAGACACAGATACCGATCACGCCGACCACCACGACCCAACCGAGGGATAGCCCGAACCGTGAGCCAACCACGGCGTTGGTCACCAGGTCGCCGATGTCGAGGAAACCGCCAATCGCGGTCAGAATCCCCAGAGCGACACCGAGGACCCTTTTCATCGGCCGCCTCGGAGCTCGGCGAGCACGCGATCTACCTGGCGAGCAGCCGATTCCAATTCTGCCGGGCTCTCGACGGCACCGTGCGTCTGCAGCTCGTCGCGGCAGGTCAACACCGCAGCCACACCAGCGTGTACCGCAGCCAACGCGGCATCCCGCTCCAACTGGGTATGCTCACTGTCGATCTTGACAGACTCCAATGCGCGCTCGGCGTCCACGATCTGCTCCGCCATGTCCCCGAGCACGGTCTCCGTCACAGCCCTCGTACTTCGCCCCTGCTCCTACACCTCGATCGCGAGCAATGCTGCTTGCGATAGCGCTGTGGGCGTCGCTCAAGACCTTGATCAAATCCTCGGTGGATGCTACCTGACTACTACAGCCGCCGAGGAGTCCCAAGGAGATGATCAGGCCGAGTGCTCGCCTCGAACGCGCACCGATCCCCTCCTAGCGTCCAACCCTGCCTCGAACCGTGCGAGGATAGCCGCCCAGGCTGCCGCCGGAGTACCAGCTAATCAGCGATTACGCAGCATCGCTACCAGTTCGGACTTGTTCTTGCCGGAGTACCCCGACATGCCCAACTCCTTGGCCCGCTTGCGCAAGTCTTCGACCTTCCAGTCGTCGTACGAGCCCGACTTGCCGCCCTTCTTGCCAACTGAAGAGCGGCCCCGCGCCGCCGAGGCGTTGGCGATGCGGGCCGCCTTCTCCTTTGACCCGCCCTCATCGCGAATTGCCTCGTAAACCTTGTCGTCCTTGACACTTGGGCCTGGCTTCTTCTTGCCTGGCATGATCGTCTCCTTTCAGCTGATCTAGGCCTGATCCCGCCGGCTGGACCGAAGGATTGCTGGCAACGCCGCAAGGATGATCACCACCAGCATCGTCACGCCAGCGAGTATGAGTGCGACACGACGACCTATCACCAGATCGAAGATCAACAACACTGTCCCGATCAACATCACGGCGACCCCCACCAGTGTGATCCGCATGATGATGTGGGCTGTCTCTACGATGATCATCTTTGCGCCCTTGCGGAACAAGCTACGGTGCAGGCTCACTGGAGCCAGTCCGAACGCGGTGGTCAGGACAGCAGAGATGACAAGGACTAGATAGACCCGGACCTGGAAGGTAGTCAGTTCGGTAAACCTTGCCTGAAATGCGATGGTGAGCAAGAATCCGGTAAAGATCTGGGTGCCGGTTTGGGTGACCCGTAGCTCCTGCAGGATCTCGTTCCAGTTCCGATCCATTCGTTCGTTCAGAGACTCGTCTCGGCCGTCCGTTGGGTCGATGTCCTCGCTGACATCTGTGCCCTGGTTGTCGGTCATCTCAGTCATCACTCCTGCTCGCAACTGTTAAAGCCTCGACCTCGTCATACCCAAACATGGCTGGTGCTTCCCGTCAGCTGTGGAAGTTAGTGGCCCGCTTGATCAGATCATGCAACGCGGCGTCGAACTCGTCCGCGAAGGCGTCCTGCGAGAACTGCGCGGACAGCGCGGTCAGCCTCTGATAAGCGGACAGCTCCGTGGTCTCTGCGACCTCAGCATCACCTTCGACTGCTCGTTCTGCTTCGCCGACCAGCGTTGCGGTCTCCAGTAGCCGGTGACCGAGCAAAAGGTGGAAGAGGCAGGATAAACCAGGACGCTCTAAGCCGAGAAGCCGAATTCCGCACGAGCCTCGAGGAAGCCTTCGACTCATCACATACTCGACCACCTCATCGAGCAACTGCTCGCGGCCTGGCACATAGCGATAAGGGCCATTGCCTCCACGTTCAGCTGCCCGCCGAGCCGTCTCATGGTCAGCCGGTCCTGCCCACGCGGGTCAATGAAGCGCACGGCCTCGGCGATGATCAGTTCGCGGCCCAAAGTGCCTCTACCGGAGGGCGTCCTGACCGCCGTAGCAGTACTAATGGGGGCATGGTTACGGCCGTTTGCGCCGCCTTGTCTGGCATGGTCACTCCTCCTCAGCCGAGCGCCAACTCACCTGTGAGGACTTACGGTCATGGGGTCGCTGACCGTGGGAGCTCCCACTCATGTCATGCTGAGCCCTGGCCCATCTGTCCTCGTCAGACTGGTGGGCCGCCACATTTGTTCCTTGGGCAGCGTGCGCTTCAGGGGTTGCTGACAATGTGCTCGATGATCGCGGTCGTCGAGACTGACGGCGTGCGCGGCAGATACACCACCTGACAAATGTCATTGAGGTAGTCGAATTTGCCTGCCCAGTCATCGCCCATCACCAATATGTCGGCCTGGTGCTGGAGCACATAGTTCTGCTTCTGCTCAAGACTCTCCTCGATGAACACCTCATCGACAGCCTTGACATTGGCAATGATCTCGAGGCGTTCTTCCTGACTGAAAACCGGATTGCGACCCTTCTTGGCGAAGTTGAGCTTGTCTGAGGACACCCCCACAACCAGCCGATCCCCAAGCGCGGCAGACCGGTTCAGCACTCGTACGTGGCCGACGTGGAAGACGTCGAACGTGCCGAACGTGATCACGGTCTTGCCCGCCACCTCAACTCCTCCTCTGAGCCGGGTCTCTTCCGGCCAACCCTACGGTCTCAGCCGCCAACAAGAGATCGCCTCGCTGACTCTCGCTACGCACCGGCAGCCGGCACGCGGCCCATCCGAGGGGGTGGTCATCAGCGGGTCATCCGGCAGGACGGGTGAAGACGGCTCGCCAGTGATGCATGCCGGGTGGATCCCGGACCAATTCCAGGCTCATTACCTCTAGGCCCTCGACAGCAAAGGTCCCGATGTCAGCGCGGCTGAGCGGCCACGGCGGTCCATCCACCGGTTCGACGCCATCCTGTGCGACGGCGAGCACCAGCAACTTGCCTCCCGGTGCCACGAAGCGGCCGACGTGCAGGGTCACGGTGGGTCGCAGCCGTACCGGCAGGGACTGTGTGGTGTAGGTCTCCACCACAAGATCGAAATGCTGATGCCACTCGGCTGGCGGATTCAGTAGGTCAGCAACCCGAAAGTCCGCCGGAGTGGAGGGGAAGCGACGCCGTGCCGACTCGATTGCAGATTTTGAGATGTCGAAGGCGATGACGCGATATCCGTAGGCCGCCAGGAATGCCGCATCATCGCCGAGTCCGGAACCCACCACCAGCGTGCGGCATACCGAGCTAGCCGGTTGATGCTCGATCCATTCGACCAGAAGGGGGTGCGGTGCTCGGCGGTCCCAGGGGACGATGGCCTGGCCCTGAGCAGCGTCGGCGTAAAGCCGCTCGAACCAGCCGGTGGGGTCGCCGTCCCGAATCGCCTCCCCCGAGAGTCGTCTCGCGCCCTCGTCCGGATCCTGTGCCGTCATGCCCCTATCCTGACTGACGGCGACGGGGCGAAAGCTATGGGCGTCGGATTGCGCGAGCAGCTCACACAAGCCATGCGCTAGCTCAGGTCGCCCAACACCAGCTCGAGTTGGTCGAGTCCGTGGTGGAGCTGCGCCTCACTGATCACCAGCGGCGGGGCCAGGCGAATCGTGGGGCCGTGCGTGTCCTTGGCCAGTACATACCTGCGGGCCAGCGCCTCGCAGACGTCGCGACCGGTGCCGAGACGAGGCTCAATGTCAACGCCGGCCCACAAGCCGCGCGAGCGGAAGGCGACCACCCCGCGACCAACCATGCCATTAAGCCGATTTCGGAGCTGAAGGCCCAAGCTGGCTGCGCGCTGCTGGTAGTCGCCGACCTCCAGCAGACGCACCACGGCCCGCCCGATGGCGCACGCCAGCGCATTGCCTCCGAACGTGCTGCCATGCTGACCAGGCTTCAGAACACCCAGTACGTCATGATCAGCAACGACCGCGGAAAGCGGCACGATGCCACCGCCCAGTGCTTTGCCAAGCAAGTAGACATCGGCCGTGACATTCTCATGCTCCAAGGCGAGTGTGCGGCCGGTACGTCCCAGTCCCGACTGGATCTCATCGGCAATGAACAGCGCCCGATGCTGGCTGGTCAACTCCCGCACGCCGGCCATGTAGCCAGCTGGCGGGATTCGTACGCCCGACTCACCCTGGATCGGCTCCAGCAAGACTGCGACAACATCATCAGTGATCGCCTCGCGGAGCGCTTCAAGATCACCGAACGGGACGGAGACGAAACCTGGAGTATACGGTCCGTAGTGATCGTGTGCGAGCGGATCATCGGAGAAACCGATGATCGTTGTGGTCCGGCCGTGGAAGTTGCCAGTCGCGACGATGATCACGGCCCGACCATCCGGCACGCCCTTGACCTCGTAACCCCACTTGCGTGCGACCTTGATCGCGGACTCCACTGCCTCGGCGCCGCTGTTCATTGGGAGCACCATGTCCTTACCGATCAATCTCGCTAGCCCTTCCGCAAAGGGAGCCAGCTGATCGTGATGGAAGGCTCGGGACGTCAGCGTAAGTCGCTCGAGCTGCTCCTTGGCGGCGGCGACAAGTGTCGGATGACAGTGCCCGAAGTTCGCCGCCGAATACGCGGCGAGGAAGTCCAGGTAATGCTCACCCCCGCTGTCAGTGAGCACCGCGCCCGACCCGCTTGCTACTACAACATCGAGTGGGTGGTAGTTGTGAGCGACGTATTCATCCTCGATCTGCAGCAGCTGGCTGGCATGAGTGAGGGTATGGTCCGTTGTGATCACGATGAGCTCCTGCCGAGGAGTTGCGATGGGACTAGTTGGACAGTGGGCGCTGGCCTGATCTCTTGGGTGCAACACTTCACGCTGCCACCACCCTTGATCAGCTCGCTGAAGTCCACCGAGATCGGCCAGTAGCCGGCATCGGCAAGCAATTCGCGCAGCCGATGGGCGCCCGCGGGGATGAAGACATGCAGTCCATCGCTGACCGCGTTGAGTCCGAAGGCGTACGCGTCAAACTCGGTCGCAATCAGAGCATCAGGGAACAGTTGGCCCAGCAGTTGGCGGCTCCGCTGACTAAATGCTTCCGGGTAGTAGGCGATGTGATCACACTGGTCGTCCAGAACGGTCAGAGCAAGATCAAGGTGGAAGAGCCGCGGATCGACCAGCTCAAGGCTAAGCACTTCACGACCAGTCAGCGTGGCGAGCTCGCGATGGGCCGGCAACGTTGTCCGGAAGCCACAGCCAGCGAGGATTCTTCCCGAGAGCACGGCGAAATCGGCCTCGGCCTCGTTGATCGCAGTTGTCGGCCGCAGGTCTCCGCCGCCGTAGAAGGTGCTGTTGCGCTGATGCCACGCCGCGTGGGCGGCGGCTTCCCCGGCGCGCTCTGGATTGGCGAATCTGGCGGGCAGCGTGTGGCCATCGACCACGGTGGCGCCGTTCGCGGCATAGACCATGTCGGGCAGGTTGGGTAGCGGCTCTAAAAGGTCGACTCGATGGCCTGTCGAGCGGTACGCGTCAACCAACCCTGTCCATTGCCGGACGGCCAGGGAACGGTCCACCTGTCGGCTCGGATCCATCCACGGGTTGATCGAATAAGTCACGTCGAAGTACGTCGGCGGGCACATCAGATAGTGCCGAAGCTTGGCACGCCGAACGGCGTGTCCGACGCCGCCCAGCACTGTGATTGTCACTCTTGAAGGGTAGGGTCCAGCGGGGCGCAAGTCAGATAGTGTGACCAATCAAAACGAGGAGACTGTATTGCGTCTTGACGAAATAGATCACAAGATCCTTGCGCGGTTGACCGACTATGGTCGTGAGAGCTTTGCGATGCTTGGGCATCACGTCGGGCTGTCCACCGCGGCCACCAAACGACGGGTTGATCGGCTCCGCCAGAGCGGTGTGATCCGGCGTTTCACGGCCGACATCGAACCGGCGGCACTGGGCTGGACGATCGAGGCTTTTGTCGAGGTCTACTGCGAAGGTCGGGTGCCGCCGGAGCGGATGCGGGAGATGGTAAGCGCCATTCCAGAAGTTGCTGAGGCGTACACGGTTACTGGCGAGGCAGACGGAATCCTCCGCGTCCGCGCTGCCGACGCGGGCCACTTTGAGAAGGTGCTCGGCATCATCCGCAATCATCCCGGCGTCTCGCGTACCCGGTCATCGCTGGTTCTTTCCCGGCTCTGACGCAAGCTCCGAGAATCTCTAACGTTCCCCGTTAACCAACGCACCGATCTTCGCTTCCAGGAGGAGTCCCGTCGTGCTGCCTCATGCGTTAAGTTCTCCAGAGTGAGGCGGCAGCAGTGACCGAGACCAGTCCTCCGCCAATGCGCAGGATCCGCCTCACCGACTTCTATGCCGCGAAGCGTCGACACGAGCGTTGGGCCATGCTGACCAGCTACGACCAGTACACCGCTGAGTTGTTCGACGAAGCCGGTGTCTGGGCATTGCTGGTCGGAGATTCCGCAGCCAACAATGTCTACGCGTACGAGACCACGCTGCCGGTCACCGTTGCCGAGCTGCTGCCATTAGTGCGTGCGGTGGTGAAGTCCACCAAGCGTGCCTTCGTCGTTGCCGACCTGCCCTTCGGCTCGTACGAGGATGGACCGTCGCAGGCCTTGGAGACCTCCATCCGCTTCATGAAGGAAGGCGGCTGCCACGCTGTGAAGTTCGAGGGTGGGGTACGCGTCGCTGATCAGATCCGCAAGGTCGCTGACTCTGGCATCCCAGTCATGGGGCACATCGGCTTCACTCCGCAGAGCGAACACCAGCTCGGCGGCTACCGGGTGCAGGGCAGGGGCGATGATGCGGGACGACTGCTGACCGACGCACACGCCGTCGCGGAGGCGGGCGCGTTCGCGGTGGTGTTGGAGCTGGTGCCGGGTGACCTGGCGCGTCAGGTGACCACTGAGCTCGACATTCCGACTGTTGGAATCGGTGCTGGCCCGGACTGTGACGCGCAAGTGCTCGTGTGGCAAGACATGGCCGGGCTGCGCCGCGGCAGATTGCAGCGGTTTGTCAAGCAGTACGCCAACCTGGCCAAGATCATCGGCGATGCGGCCGCAGCATACGTCGAGGATGTCAGGACTGGCGCCTTCCCAAGCGAGCAGCACACATTCGCATCGACGGTTCCTACTTCAGAGGTCAAGTCATGAAGATCGCTCATAGTGTTGCCGAATACGCCGCACTCCGTAGCGCACTCGAAGGGCCTGTCACTCCGCGTGTTGCTTACGTGCCCACGATGGGCGCCCTGCACGAGGGGCATCGTTCCCTCATTAAGTTGGCCAAGTCATTCGGCGATGTAGTTGTGGTCAGCATCTTCGTCAACCCGCTCCAGTTCGGTCCTGGGGAGGACTACGCACGATACCCGCGGCCCCTCGAGGACGATCTCCAGGTCTGCGAGGTTGATGGAGTCGACATCGTCTTCGTGCCGAGCGTCAGCGACCTGTACCCGGCGGGGCGGCAGGTCACCGTGCACGCCGGCGCCCAGGGTTCGGTCCTCGAGGGACACTCCCGCCCTGGTCACTTCAACGGGGTGCTCACCGTGGTCTTGAAATTGTTCAACATCATCCGGCCGCAGGTCGCCATCTTTGGCGAAAAGGACGCGCAACAACTCGCCTGCATCCAGCGAATGGTGATCGACCTGAACCTCGCACTTGAGATCGTCGGCGCACCTATCGTCCGGGAGCCCGATGGGCTCGCATTGTCCAGCCGCAACATCTTCCTCACTGTAAG
>JBKOZG010000188.1:0-5736 GCA_046725775.1 Actinomycetota bacterium
GAGCGGCTGATCCCACATCGTGAAGGGCCCAAATCTGAAGTGGCTGGTCAGCAGGGCCATATTTCTGGCTCGATGGCGTGGACGCCTCCATCCATCGCAATGTATTCGTCGTATTCGTCCAAACTGTCACGGCGATGGTCATCCCTGGTCTGGGAAGCATTCCACGAACCAACTCAGCTGCCAATCGACCTGGTAATCGACCCCGCCTCATGACCGTAGTGGGTGTAGACCTCGATGTCCTTGGCAACCCCGGTCCCGCCGCCGTAGGCCAACCCCCGGTCCCGCCGCCGTAAGTATGGAACGCGGTGAACACCGTGGAGGCGGGCATACCGCGTCCATCAGGGCGGACCGAGAAGAGGGCCGGCGCTGCCCCCGGCCGACTGCCCGCTGTTCATCGGGCGCGCCCCCCAAGCCCGATCAGACGATCGACCTCAACGCACGTCCACATCTGACGATCGGATCACGTAACCGGAGTGGATTGCTGCGTCGCGAGACGACCCGTCACCGGAACGCATTTCCCCGGGAACCTGCCTCGCAGGCGGAACCTCTCAAGAGAGGTCTCGATCGAACGCGGCTTGCAGCCCATGCAACAAGGCTGGTGCGGCTACGCGTCGGCGGCGGCTCGGAGCCCTTGGCTGGGTACCGCTATGGCAATGATCCGAACAGAACTGCAAGCCAGGCTGTGACTGATGTGAGCCAGGGGGCGACAGCGTTGCCGATCGCTCGATCGCTCTCAGCGTGATGGGAGTGGGCTTTCGTGCCGGCTGAGGCCGAACACTCGAGTGACGGCTTCGGTGCGTGATCCGACGCCGAGACGGGCGTAGATGTTGTTGAGATGAGTTCGCACGGTGCCCTCGGCTAGGCCCATTCGGCGGGCGATCTGCTGGTTCGTCCAGCCTTCCGACACCCTCCAGAGTAGGGAGTACTGACGCGGGGTGAGTTCAAGGAGTACCCGTTGTCTCTCGCCCCGCCGATATGAGCCTTCGATGTGGGGCGTCAGCAATTCGAGATCGAAGCGCTCTCGCTCGTTGAAATCGCGACCCGACTCGCGAAAGCCGATGAGACGGAGTTGTCGCCGGTAGCCGTCAGGGATCTGCAGGAAGAGCTCGTACGTCGTTCCCGGACCTTGCCGCAGATACTCGGCGTACACAGGCATATTGCGCCAATCGCGTAGCGATCGGAAATCGGTAGGTCTGACCACCAACAATTCGTTGCGGGCTGGGATGAACGGCTCCACGTCGGGAGAGCGTAGGACCAACTGCCAGAATCTAGCCTTCTCGACCTTGTCGACCTCATGGACGAACGAGGTTTCACCGGCCCAGATCCTCTGAGAGAAGTACAACGCCTGCTGACCATAATCACAGCCCTCGATCATGATGTGGTCACACCCAAGGAGTGTGCGAAGACTCTCCAGCAACTCCCAGGACAGTGGCAATTGCGGGTCCATCACTCTGCTGTAGTCGACCACGTCGCGCAGCGTCCGGGAATGCCTGCCGCTCATCTTATATCCGGTCACAGCCACTCCACCTTCGGAGAATAGCCCCGACACCAGCGGCACAGATCGCCCTCAGACCTACGCGGAAGCGCGTATGGCCGGCTTCCTCGCGGCTCCCCTACGTTCGTCGCAGAAGTCCACGAATCAGAAGGAGCTGCCATGATCACCGACTTGAGTCATTCAGCGCCAAGGCCATCGAAACGTCGAGGCGGCGCGCCTCGACGCACCGCCACCAGTCTTGCTGCGCTCCCCCTCGTGTTCACGCTGCCATCCAGCGCGACAGGAGCCCATCCAAGCGAAGCACCCAACGATGACCGACCTGCCATCATTTCGGTCAGTGGCAGCCAAGTCCCCGTTGACGCCGATCAGGGGATGTACCGCATGCGTGGTGATTTGCTGGGTCGATGGGTCGTTTTGAGCGCCCAGACATTGCCGCCCGGCTACTACGAGACGCAGTCGCAATGGAGGATCGTCCAGACCGGCCGCAGGCAGTTCGTCGGATGCCTGGACCGCAACCACAATCGCCGCTGCGACTCCAGCGACACCTCTGGTGAACTGCGTTTCGACTACCTGCTCTGGATCAAGTTCGACCCCAAGACGGGCCGGCCCATCGAAGGCAAGTGCGTCCACCCCATTACCAGCGGCACAAAAGATTTCGCCGGTGCACGCGGCGTACTCAACATGCACGACGCCCCTCTCGGACACGAAGAAATCCCCACCTATCAAGGAGAAATCGTGCTCAACGCCGTCGACAACGAACCAGTTACATCTGGACAGGGCGGCGCCGATCGATCTGTCGCCCCGCAACCACGAGCGGGCAGATGCTGAAGCCGGAACCTGGCTAACTCGGTGCGGCTCGGGCACGCAAGCCGAGCAGGACCGAGGCAAGTAGCGAGCCCGCACGAGCGTGGTCTCTCGAGCGCCAGACCAGCATCCGACGTATTTTCGGTCCCCCGCTGACGTCTTCAATGCTGCTTAGTGCGTCAAGCATCACGCTCGCCGTCTGCCTCGCGCTGTACATCGCGGCGCGTCTCATAGAGAGCGGACCAGGCAGAGAGCGCTCCTTATTGCGTGAAGCCAGCACGCCCGCTCACCCAGTCACACATCCACACCATTCTGAAGAATCGCTATGACGTCGGTGTTGTCACTTTCGAGGGTGTCAAATAGTCCCCAAGCACGAGCCGCTCGTCGCTGAGAGTCTGTGATACAAGGTCCAGCGGTTTCGTTAAGCACGCATCCAGAGCGGCGAAAACCCCCGGGCAGCGACCGCACTATATCTGTGTCGGCGACCCACATGACATGGAACTGGCCCGCGTACGAGATCGCTCCCGCCCCAAGGATACGGTTCTGTCCCGCAGGCCTTTCTGTTCGTGCGCGGCTGGGCTTAGGCTCAGGTCGGCGTCTGGTTCAGTTAGCTGACTTCATGTAGGCACGGTCTCGGACATGCGACGGCAACCGAGTTTGCGCCGGCTCCCTTTCTCAGTCGCCCGCGACCTGGGGCCCGAGGAGGCGGCGGATCGTTTACTCGACCCGCCTGCCCCAGCTTGAAGGGTCGGATCGAAACGTTGCGGATTCGACAGTGCCGCAAGCCGACCGGACTACGGAACAATCCGCCGGCATTGCGTCGGCCCGCAGACGTGCGCTTAGGGACCCCTTACCGGGTGGCCAGTTTCGGTCCTGACTGCGACCACTAGCCAAGGGCATCGACTTCTGCTTTCTTGACCAAACCGCGCGCACCACGCTCTAGCGCGCCCCGTTCGCCGCCGACAGACGCGGCCGTCAGGCCGACCTCATACGCTGCACCCACGAGAGAGGCGCACCGATGAGCGGAACCGAGAACAACCAAACTGGGACTCTGGATGAGCGCCTGCGCCTCGGCGCCGGCTTCGCGGCAGCCGACCGGCCGCGCATTCTCAGGGCCTTTTCCGCACTCGCGCCGCACCTGTCTGGATGGGAACACGACCAGGTCGACCTTGAGGTGTCATTGAAAGACATCGAGGGCCCAGACCAGAAGGTCACCCTTCAAGCCTGGCTAGCGGGACGGGCGCACCTCCTGGCAACCTCCCACGAGCGCGACCTTGATCATGTCCTCGCAGAGGTGCGTAGAGACCTGATCCGCCAGATCGAGGAAGAGAGGTCGCGGCGCGAGCCTCGCAAGCGCCGGAAGACGCGTTATCGCCCCGACCGGGATTTCGGCGGCGCCTGCATCGCGACACCGGCGTCTGTGTTGGCGATTGTCACCATGGCGAGGACAGCTGATCTCCCCTCGATCTGCACCGGGGATACGAGCGGCATGTTGGTCGGCTACGAGCGTGCGACCGGCGGCATAATCGCTGTCCCGCGCCGAAAGCGGCATGACCGGCGTTGAGATCGGGCCTAGAACCGGAGCGACCCTTCCCCATCTCGGGAAACCGACCCGGACCAGCAGCGACCAGCGCTCAATCTAGGAATCTCAACGAGGGCCATTGCTCGGGGACCGGCCGGTTGGCCGGTGTCGTTGCGACAGCGTCTGTCCTGCCGAGCATTGACGCTCCTATAGCTGTCAAGCAGCAAGAACGAGTGGTTGCCTGGCTTGGCGGATCGGTCGCAGATAGCTCCATATCTCGCGGGCTAACAAGCGCTTGAGACAACGGATGATTTCGGCTTTGGTGCGGCCCTCGGCCGTCCTGCGCTGGTAGTAAGCCTGGGTGGGTTGGTGGTATTGGAGGCGGACGATCACGGCTCGGTAAAGGGCAGTGTTGGCTTGGCGGTGGCCTCTGCGGTTCAGCCGGTGCCGGGTGGTCATGCCTGAGGAGGCGGGATCGGGGTGACGGCGCAGAGTCTGGCGAACGCGGGCTCGGAGCGGACTCGTTCGGGGTTGTCGCCGGCGACGATCAACATCTCGGCGGCGATGTCGGCGCCGATCCCGAAGGCGGCGACAAGATCAGGAACCAGTTCGGTGGTGAGCCGGTTCAACACCTGCTCGTGGGCTTTGATCTCGGCATCCAGGGCCAGCCACCTTCTCGCGATGGCGCGCAGGGTGTGCTTGGCTGCGGTCATTGGATCGGTGACCGGCCCAGGTCGCAGCGCGGCGCAGCGTCGGATCAGTGCCATCTTGGTCAGCGGCTGTAGCTGCTCACGCAGCTCGGCCGGGGCGTTGACCAGCACCGCTTTCAGGCTGATCATCGCCGAAGTGCGAGCCTTCACCGCGACGTCCTCGGCCACTTTGACCAGGCGGATCATCTCCACCGTCCCGTCGGCGGACTTCGGCACCGCCGAGGCTTGGCCATTGAGGACAGCACGGGCGGCGTTCTCGGCGTCGATGGTGTCGGACTTGCCGCGCAACCTGCGGTCCCGCCGGTCGGTGCGCAACACCTCGAGGACACCGATGCTGCGGCGACGGATCGCCGAAGCGAGCCCGGCGCCGTAGGAGCCGGTGCCCTCGACCCCGAACATCACCTCCCGACCCAGCGAGCTAGCCCAGTCGATCAACTGCTCATAGCCGGAGCGGTCCGCCGCGAAACTGCGGGCCTCGATCCGCCCGCCGAGCTCGTCCAATGCGACCGCGACATGGATGTGTTTGTGGGTGTCGACGCCAACCACGACTCGACGGCGCCGCGGTGCGTCCTGCATGCTCGTCATGTTGCTGAGCCCTTCTGCTGAACCGGACAGGGTGAGGTGACACTGGCCGGCCGGGTGGACGGGACTGTGACGAGACTGAATGCAGTCAGGCTCCTATGAGGTCACTGCCCGCCCGGCCAGCACCACAGGTGCTGCACCGGCAGGCAGACGACAGATCAACAGCCAAGACACCCAAACCACGAGGTCAGTCGTAAGCAAGAGTCAGGCTGCCTCCCGGCACCCGACATCCTCACAGTCCTATGGGACGACCGATCACCGGAACGTGCTCCACGTCGGAAGACATGTTCTCAGCGGGCCGGTCTCTGGAAGGTCTCTGGTTGCAACGCTGGTAACAAGCGGAAAACACTCGGTGGATCCGCACAGGCGGGCCTCGTGGCGCAAGAGAATTCGCCGCCAGCGTCAGCTGCTCCTCATTCATGTCGAGATCCGTACAGTCGGCGATGACGACTGCCCGTTTCGTGGTCGTCGACTGCATCCACGGTGTGGACTGTGGACCACGCGGTGGTAGTGGGAGCTGGAATTGGCGGACTGACGGCCAGCTTGGTGCTTAGCCGGGTTGCGGCCCGGGTGACGCTTGTGGAGCGGGCGGAGCGACCGTCTGAGGTTGGCGCCGCCTTGGC
>JBKOZG010000434.1:0-6344 GCA_046725775.1 Actinomycetota bacterium
GTGTATGGCAAGACCCGCACGGAGGTCGCTGACCAGCTGGCGGTTCTGATTACGAAGACTAAGGCGGGCCTCCCTCTCGCCGTGGAGTCTTGGACTCTCGAGCGCTTCGGGGAGTACTGGCTCAAGGACGTCGTCGGGCCCCGTCTGCGTCCCTCAACGCTGTCGAGCTATCGGGAGACACTGCGTTTACATATCCTTCCGACGCTCGGCCGTATGAACCTTCGCTCGCTGACTCCCACCCACGTGCGAACGCTGCTTGCGAACAAGGCTGCCGATGGACTTGGCACGCGCTCAGTACAGATCATCCACAGCACGCTGCGCACGATGCTCAGCGAGGCCATGCGCGAGGAGTTGATCGAACGGAATGTCGCGACGGTGGTGCGTCCGCCCTCGGTCCAGCGGGTTGAGGTTCAACCGTGGTCGACGGAGGAGGCGAGCCGGTTCTTGGCGGCGAGCGCCGATCACCGCCTGCACGCATTGTTCGCGGTCGGTGTCGCGTTGGGGCTACGGAAGGGCGAGCTGCTCGCCCTCCGCTGGGATGATGTCGACCTCGAATGTGGTGTGGTTCATGTCCGGCAAAACGTGCAGCGGCTGCCCGAGATAGGTCTTGTGTTCGGCCCTCCAAAGTCGAACAAGTCACGTCGCACAATTCCACTTCCTGCTGCCTCAGCGAAGGTGCTCCGTACCCACCGCGCAAATCAGGCTGCTGAAGCCCTTGCACTTGGACCGGCCTGGGTCGAGTCAGGTCTGGTCTTCACTTCTGCGGTCGGCACGGTGATCGAGCCGCGCAATTTGAACCGCTACTTCGACGAGCTGATCGCCAAGGCAGGCGTTCGCCGCATTCGCTTCCACGACATGCGGCACACTTGCGCATCCCTCCTGCTCGCCCAGAACGTGCCAGCGCGGATTGTGATGGAGATCCTCGGGCATTCGCAGCTCGCCATGACCACGGACCTCTATTCCCACGTGATGCCGACTGCTCTACGTGAAGCCGGGGACGCTATGGACCGTGCCCTAGTTCGGCCGAACTGAACTGCGTTGCTGTCAGCGTTGCTGTCAATTGGGCATCTTGACGAGTCTGACAGCTCAGTTGAGCTGCCTTTAGTGTGCTGACTTAGGGTAAATAGTCGCGCACCCGGAGGGATTCGAACCCCCAACCTTCTGATCCGTAGCAATGCTGAGTTTAGCGCTGTGCATAAGTCCTAGTCACACGATGAAACAGCGAGCGCTGTGCGGCGAGTTAGAAGGTGTTTTGTCGGCGCGACGTCAGATACGGTCCAGAATAGCATGCGGGGATTTGAACCAGGCCCAAACCACGCTTCGTACGGCCCGGATTAACCAGCTTGAGCGTGAAATGAGCTCCCGTTGACTCCCGTCTCATCCAGTTGGAGCGTGGCATGTGCCACACGTTGTGGCACCGTCTCGATCTTGACTTCGTGTTCATAATCGAACACCGGACGATTGTCAGACTACACAGGTCGATGCTTGTCGGTTCACCCTGAGCGCTGGGCGGAACGGACTGGCGGCTGTGCTGATCAGGTTGACGGGCTTTGAAATGTGCGGAAGCGTGTAAGGACGAGCAGTTGGCTGCTGCATTGCCCTCGGTTGCCCTAGTCCAGTCGGTTCCGGCGGCTGGTTGAATTTGGCCTATCTTGGTGAGGATCGTGAGTTGGTGAATGGGCACGCCGTCCAGCGCCGCTTTCTCATCGCCCTCATTGATGGAGGCGGAACCGTCCCGCCCACCTGGGTCTTGCGGCTGAGCCTGTACGGCGCGGCCACCGAGTGCACGTGTTGTCGGATCCAACTGTTGAGCCAGCGGCTCTGTCGGCTGGGTGTACCTTCTCGCCTTGGCGAGCGGCGCCTCACTTGGATTCGCGCGAGCAGCAGACGGGATTGATCGCTGCGTTCGAAGGCCGCAACCCGTATCGCGCGTTGCGTGCGGTAAGGGTCTATGCGGGCAAGGATGTGATGGGCCGATTTGCTAAGGACATTGTCAGCACCGTCGAGGAGGTTCCTGTTGATGCGATCCTGAGCGATGGGGTGCCGGGAATGCTGATCGGAGGACAGGCGACGGGGTTGCCAACGGCAGTGTTGATGGCCCAGATCTACCTGCGTCCGACAGCCGGCCTGCCACTGGTCGGCACTGGATGGACGCCAGGTAGCGGCACATTGGTTAAGGTGCGGGACAGGCTGGCCCCAGCCAGCGCGAGGTGGCTGCTTGCGCGGACGGTTCCGCGCCTCAATTCCGTCGCGGCACGCTACGGCCAACCGCCAGTCCGTGACATGTTCGAGCTGTTCGACCGGTGTAAGCGCGTCTTGGTGATGACGAGCCCTTCGTTCGACTTCTCAGCGCCGCATCTTCCATGCAATGTCCGATACGTTGGGCCGCAGCTTGACGACCCCGATTGGGCTGCAGGGGTGGAGTGGACGCGGCCGGGCACCCAGCCATTGGTCCTCGTCACATTGAGCTCGGTGTACCAAGACCAAACCGAACTGCTCCGCCGAATTGCTCAGGGCTTGCGAGAAATGCCGATTAGCGTCGTGCTGACCACTGGTCAGGCCGTAGATCCTAGCGAGATCCAGGTCCCAGGCAACGTTCAGGTGTTGCGGGCCGCACCGCATCGCCGGTGCTGGCCGAAGCATCCGCTGTCGTCACCCACGCTGGGCATGGGAGCGTTATGAAGGCTTTGGCGGCTGGAGTGCCGCTGGTCTGCATACCGATGGGTCGCGACCAAAGGGACAACACGGCTCGAGTACTCAGACTTGGCGCGGGCGTCCGGATCGACAAGCGATCGACACCTGACCGGATATCCGGTGCTGTCGCGGAGGTTTTGCGCCACGCCCAATACCGGGAAGCTGCCCGCCATTTTGCAGAGGTGCTCGCCCTGGAATCGGCCAGCAGGCCGAGTGCTGCTGATGAGGCGGAGTTGCTGCCAATCGGTTAGATCGACGGCTCAATTTCCCTGGTGCGCCATCATGGCTGGACCGGCTAGCGTTCCCGGCAGTGCCACGCGACGCGCGCCAGAGGGCATGGGGGCGCTATGGCCCTGGGATGCGACGGTCCGCAACTGAACAGGCCACCCGATGCGTTAGGGCCGAAGTGGCTGCTCGGTCCGCGCGATCATCGGCCGTCCGGCACACAGGGGGCACACAGCGGCCCGAGGAATCCGAATCACACGAGAATGAGTCATAGGCCGCTTGAGCGTCGGGCCTAGTCAAACGGCCTTTCGAGTGGGTGGAGCTAGGGGACTCGACCCCTGACCTTCTCGTTGCGAAGGTTGCGCCTGGTGGGGAACTACGCCTGTTGTGGGCGACTTTCGGTGCATTGTGTGCATCTGGATCATCGTCGTGGTGTTGCGGGGGCACACATGGGGCACACGGCCGCATCGATATCTCGGGCGCTGCGTTGGCAGCTCGCTCGGACGCAGTGCGATGATGACTAGGCTGGCCCCGACTGCGGCGGCTTGATTTGAGACAAGGATGGTCTGATCAATGACATCCACGAGCCGGCCCAGCACTGGCTCGGTGCAGCTCAGCACTAGCTCGGCGGCGCACGCTGGCTTGGGGCTGTCCTGCAGCTTCACCATCGCGGTCAGCTGGAGTTGCACTCCCCGGCAACTTCGGTTACCCGCAGTGACAGTCTTCTTGATCCGTTATGACGCGCAGCGTCAACGACGTCGTCGACGAGTGGGGACCGCAGTCTTTTCCGGCAAGCGATCCCCCGTCGAACTGGTGAGTCAGTGAGGGCCCGCCTTCGAGGTCAGCCGACCAGACACGCCGAGCCCAGCAGTAAGGCAATGAATGTGGGCAAATCGCCTAACATCTACGAGGGTGGAGTGGCTCTGGGACCGGTTCAGGGCATGGATGCCTACGCCGGAGTTGGAGTGGCTCTGGGACCGGTTCTGGGCATGGATGGCTACGGCGAGGCAGGCAACCTAGCCGAGTGGGTCGGTGCGGTCGGCACAACGGGCGCTCTACTGCTGGGCTTGCATTTACTAAGGCGAGATAGGGACGGCAACGTAGCAACCCAAGCGGATCAAGTATCTGTATGGAGAAGTTGGCAATTAAGGCCGAGCCAGGATGACCCAGGCACTGCAAGCGTGTTTGCTCAACTTCATATAGCAAATCACTCACTTGGTCTGATAGTACTTCCAAGGGTTTACACGTGGATCGCAAATGATGGTGAGGTTGGTCAAGAATTTGCTTTGGAGGACTTACCTCCCGAAAGCGCTGAAGTGATTGAGGTGCCAGTCGTTGATCCGCGCGTGAAGCTTTGCTCTGTAGTGTCGTTCAAAGACAGACGCGGCAAAACATGGTTCAAGGATATGCACACTCAAAAGGTCATACATGGTTGGAAGGTTCGGAGGCGCGTCGTAGCTATAAGGCGGGCAAAGTTGCAGTGGTTAGCGCAGCAATACGGGCCGCCCGCAATGCTGGCTGATGATACAGCGGATCACGCAATGAGCTGGTAAGTGCAGCACCGGATACTCGGGACTCTCCAGCCACTTCATCCACGTCCATAGCATGCGCCGGGTCGCTTTTTGAGGATCGGGCGTCGACCAGACATGCACCACAGCGGCACGGGGCAGGTGGCGGAGGAGTGCGCCAACGAAGGCGGTGATGACAGTGGCGAGGCATCGCCGATTGCCCGTCGTCTCAACGCCTCCTGAAATGTTGCAGTTCTCCGAGGAGGATTGGCCGGGCGCCAATCACGAGGTGTCTTGGGTTCCGGCGTTTCAGCGTTGGAAAGGCGCGGCGGGCATTTGCGGCGTCGCGTCCCGATTCGGATCTGGGCAGTGTGCTCGACCAATTGATGTTTGAGCAGCAGGTGCGGCGCGACCGCTCTGGCAGTGCTACAGGGCAGGGCACTTGACCTGCCGAACTCCAGCAGCTTCACAAGGATGTCCGCGGCATGGAGCCTTACCTTCTCAGACGCAGCGCCCTTGTGCCGAGAAGGTCAACGACAGCAACACGGGGGGCACACGCGCGAAATACAAGAACAGCCCTCTCACCAGTCCATCGAGCAAATGACCCAGTCAAAGCGACATTTAAGGTGGTGGGGCTAAGGGGACTCGAACCCCTGACCTTCTCGTTGCGAAGGCATGGCGTCGATCTGATCAGGCGTGAGCATGGCGTGATTGACGTGCAGGTTGCAGCAGCAGGTGCGCCCTGGTTGCGCCGTGGGGGCACACATGGGGCACACGGCTAAGGCACAGCCTCCCCGGCGACTGAGACTCACGCCGTGCCACCTACGAGTGGGGTCCGCAGTCGGCATCCCCCGGCATACGTAGGTACTGCCTGATTGATTGCCGTTTGCAGCGTTGGCGTGGCGGCGTTCAGAGGCGCCGGTTGCGGCGTGGTGGGGCCGGTGAGGGTCGTTTGGGCTCGCCGTTCCGGGTGACTCTTCCTGATGATGCGGTGGCGGCGGTGTTCTCGGTGACCGCCCCGGCTGGCCTGAGCACTAGCGAGGCGCTGGTGGAGTTCCTACGCGGCAAACAGCTGCTGCTGGTGCTGGATAACTGTGAGCATCTGCTGGAAGGGGCGGCGACGCTGGCTGGGGTCTTGCAGCGATCATGTGAGCGGCTGGTGATCTTGGCGACGAGCCGCGAGGGGCTGGGAATTGAGGAAGAGCAGCTCGTGCCGGTGCCGCCGCTAGCGGTGCCCGGCACCGACGCCGACCTGACGGCGATCACCCAGGCCGAGGCGGTGCGACTGTTCGCCGAACGCGCGGCCGCGGTCAAGCCAGAGTTCGCGGTGACCGCCGAGAACGCGGCGGCGGTCGCCGCCGCCGTGCGGCGGCTGGATGGGATCGCGCTGGCGATCGAACTAGCGGCGGCCCGCCTGGCGGCGATGACCCCGGCCGAACTGGCAAGGCGGCTGGAGCGAAGTTTCGCGGTGCTGGCTGCTGGCCGCCGCGGGGCGCTGCCGCATCACCAAACACTCAGGGCCACCATCGACTGGTCCTACCAGCTGCTCGCCGAGCCCGAGCAGCGGCTGCTCGCTCGGCTGTCGGTGTTCGCCGGCGGTTGCACCCTAGATGCCGCCGAGGCCGTCTGCGCCGGCGAGGGCATCGATCCCGACATGGTGTTCGAGCTGCTGGCCAACCTGGTGGCGCGGTCACTGGTAGTAGCCGAAGAACACGGACCCGAGACCCGTTACCGATTGTTGGAGACAATCCGCCAATACGGGGAGGAACGCCTCGACGAGGCAGGCGAAACCGAGCGGTGGCGCGCCAGGCACGCCGACTACTACGTGGGCGTCCTGCAGCAAATCCGACATCACGACCGGCGCGAGGAGGTGTTTTGGGCGGTGCGGCTCAGCGCCGAACAAGACAACCTGCTCGC
>JBKOZG010000079.1:0-19833 GCA_046725775.1 Actinomycetota bacterium
TCGTTGCCGAGGGTGGCGGCAGTGCGTGACCGGCTGCCCGTAAAAAAGATCTACTTCAACCACAAGACCGGCAAGGCCGAAAAATGCACACTCTGCTACCCACGGATCGAGGTCGGGCAGCCAACGGTGTGCTCGGAGACCTGCGTGGGACGGCTGCGCTACCTCGGCTTATTTCTCTACGACGCCGACCGGGTGACTGCGGCCGCAGCGACACCGAACGAGAAGGACCTGTACGCCGCGCATCTGGATCTGATCTTGGACCCCAATGATCCTCAAGTGGTTGCTGCGGCTCGGCAGCAGGGCATCCCCGAGGACTGGCTGGATGCCGCGCAACGCTCGCCGGTGTACGCGCTGGCCAAACCTACAAAGTGGCGCTGCCGCTGCATCCGCCGCTGTCTGCCTCGGCTATCCCGATCGCGATGTCATCGCTACCTCAGGGCTGGTACGTGCAGCCCTGGCTGAGAATGCTCCGCGCCAGGGAGAGGGTTTCGAGCCATTGTTCGTGTACTGGGAATCCTCAGATCTTGCGGCGATCTAGACGCATTACGTCTACGTCTTTGATCTCTCCCGTAAGCACAGCCTCTACCTGTCGTACTGGACCGACGGTGACACCCGCCGGCGTGGCGAGGTGCTGGCCGCGTTCAAACAGCGCTACCGCCGCTCCGGTTTCCTGGTCGATGCCAGAGGCGAGTTGCCCGACTACCTGCCGATGGTTCTGGAGTACGCCGCGATCGTGGACCCAGCCGATGGAACCGGATTGCTTCAGGAATATCGGAGCAGCGTCGAGTTGCTCCGATTGGCACTCGTTGAACGCGGCACGCCGTACGCCGGAGTGCTGACGGCTGTCTGCAGCACACTGCCCGGTGCGTCCCCCGCCGACCGCTGGGCTGTCATGGCAATGGCGGCGGCCGGACCTCCGACTGAGAGTGTCGGTCTGGAGCCGACAACCCCTCAATTCCTTCCTTTGGGAGGTTCGCGATGAATGTTTTCCTGTGGGGCGTACTGCCGTACGTCATGATGGCGATCTTGGTAGGTGGCCTGATTTGGCGTTATCGCTACGACCAGTTCGGGTGGACTACTCGATCCTCTCAGCTGTATGAGTCGCGGTTGCTACGAATCGGCTCTCCGCTGTTCCACTTCGGGATCTTGGTCGTGATCATTGGACACATCGGCGGGCTGGTCTTCCCGAAATCGTGGACGGAAGCGGTCGGAATCACCGAGGCCATGTATCACTTCAACGCGCTGCTGTGGGGAATCCTGGCTGGGGTCTGCACGCTGGTCGGGATCTTGATCTTGATCTACCGGAGACGCACCACTGGTCCGGTGTTCATGGCCACAACGAAGAACGACAAGGGATGTACGTGGTCTTGGTGGCGGCGATCGTTGCCGGACTCGCGACCACGTGCTCAGGGTGTTTGGTGGACACCAGGAGGTGACATATCGGGATACCGTGTCGCCCTGGTTCCGTTCGCTGTTCTACTTCTCACCCAAGATCGAATCGATGGCGGCCGCTCCGCTTGCCTTCCAGATACACACTCTCATCGGGATGCTGTTGTTCGCCATCTGGCCGTTCACCCGCTTGGTGCACGCCTTCACGGTTCCGTTGCACTACCTGTTCCGCCCCTACATCGTCTATCGGAGTCGTGATGATCTACCTGCTCCAGGGGCCGCGCCGACGCACCGAGGCTGGGCCCCTGTCGGCACGCGTGACCGCACCCCAGACGCCTGAAACGGAGAGGACAATTCGTGACCAGCACGGCTGCAAGTGACACGACCCTGCAAGCGGGTCAGACCAAGAACCTGCTCCTGGCGCTGCTCGGCTTCGCGATCACGTTCTGGGCGTGGAACATCATCGCGCCGCTCGGCGTCAGATACAGCGGTGAACTCGGCCTAAGTGCTACGCAGGCGTCGTTCCTGGTCGCCATGCCGGTACTTGTCGGTTCCCTCGGCCGCGTGCCCGTCGGAGCGCTCACCGACCGCTACGGCGGCCGCATGATGTTCACAGTGCTCACCCTGGCTTCGGCAGTGCCGGTGCTGCTGGTTGCCTTTGCGGGATCGCTGGGGTCATACGCGCTGCTTCTGGTGTTCGGGTTTTTTCTCGGCGTGGCCGGGACCACCTTCGCCGTCGGTATCCCGTTTGTGAACGCATGGTTCGAACCGGCGCGGCGCGGCTTTGCGACCGGGGTCTTCGGCGCTGGCATGGGCGGCACCGCCTTGTCTGCCTTCTTTACTCCGCGGCTGGTGCGGAGCATTGGCTATGTCCCGACACACCTTCTCCTCGCCGGAGCCCTGGTCGTCGTTGGCGCCGTTCTCTGGTTGCTGATGCGGGACTCACCTGCCTGGAAACCCAATCTCGCACCGGTGGTACCCAAGCTCGCTGCGGCCGCCAAGCTGCCGCTCACCTGGCAGATGTCCTTCCTCTACGCCGTTGTCTTCGGTGGTTTGTGGCGTTCTCTACGTACCTGCCGACATACATCAAGAATGTCTACGGCTTCGGCTTGACCGGTGCTGGCACCAGAACCGCCGGTTTTGCTATCGCGGCCGTGCTTGCACGACCGCTTGGCGGCATCCTGGCTGACAAGATCGGTCCGCGCACCGTCGTCGCCATCTCCCTGTGTGGGGCGGCGGTGATGTCATTGATCATCGCGCTGCGGCTGCCGCCCGAGATCCCGGCAGGAACCTCGTTTGTGTTGATGGCTCTCTTCCTCGGCCTAGGCACCGGTGGCGTTTTCGCCTGGGTCGCCGAACTGGCACCAGCCGAAAGGGTCGGCGCCATCACTGGCGTCGTCGGCGCGTGCGGCGGGCTGGGAGGCTTCTTCCCTCCGCTCGTCCTGGGTGCCACGTACAACGAGGCTGCGCACAGCTACACCATTGGATTGATGTTGCTGACGATCACCGCCAGCGGCGCACTCCTGTTCACACTCTTCGGGATCCGGCGAAAGACTCCTGCTGCGGCCTAGCTGCTCAGGCCTGAGGCTTCACCAGCGGGAACAAGATCGTGTCCCGGATTCCGAGACCAATCAGGTTCATGACCAGCCGGTCGACTCCCAGTCCCATACCGCCGGTGGGCGGCATCCCGTACTCCAAGGCCTCGAGGAAGTCCTCGTCGACCTGCATCGCCTCGGGATCGCCGGCGGCGGCGCGAAGGGACTGGGCTACCAGGCGCTCCCGTTGCTCCAGCGGGTCGGTCAGCTCGGAGTACGCGGTCGCTTGTTCGGCGCCAAAGATCACCAGGTCCCATTTCTCCGCGAGTCGTGGGTCGTCGCGGTGCTCCCGCGCGAGCGGCGAATTCTCCTTGGGGAAATCGGTGTAGAAGACCGGCGCCATGGTGTGTCCCTCGCACAATTCGCTGTAGATCTCCTCCAATACATGTCCCCAGCCCGCGCTGGGCTCGAGCTCCAATCCGATCGCCTGGGCGTGCCTGTGCAACACCGAAACTGGAGTATCCACAGTGATTTCCTCGCCCAGCGCCTCCGATACCGCCTCGCAGATCGTCTTGACCGGCCAGTCGCCTGAGAGGTCGTACTCGGTGATCTTGTTGTCGGCGTCCGTCCTGCGGGCGATGGGTGAGCCGTAGACCGCAGTTGCAGCCTCCTGAATGATCTCCTGGGTGAGCACCCGCATCGTGTTGTAGTCGCCGTATGTCTCATACAGCTCCAATGATGTGAACTCGGGGTTGTGCTTGTAGTCCACTCCTTCGTTGCGGAACTGTCGGCCGATCTCGAATACCTTCTCCATGCCACCCACGATCAGGCGCTTGAGGTGCAGCTCCGTGGCAATCCGCAGGTAGAGATCGAGGTCGTAGGCGTTGATGTGGGTCTCGAAGGGTCGGGCGATTGCCCCGCCATGGATCAGCTGCAGGATTGGGGTTTCCACCTCGGTGAATCCACGAGCCTGGAGCGAGTCGCGAAGGCTGCGGACAACTGCGGAACGCAGGTACGCCACTTCGCGGGCTTCAGGCCGCACGATGAGATCGACGTAGCGTGCTCGCACTCGTGCCTCGGGGTCGGTCAGACCTTTGTGCTTGTCGGGTAGCGGGCGGATCGACTTGCTCGTGATCTTGAACGAGTCGGCGCGCAGGGTCAGCTCACCGCGCTTGGTGGTGATCACCTCGCCGGTCACGCCCACGTGATCACCGAGGTCGACGTCATGGCGCCAGTGTTGGAGTACCTCTGGTCCAACAGCGTCAAGAGCGATCATGATCTGCAGGTCGCCGGTGCCGTCACGCAGAGTGGCGAAGCAGAGCTTGCCGCCATCCCGACTCAGGATGACCCGCCCGGCGACCGAAGCCCGGCGACCCGTACGCGTATCGGGCGGGAGTTCGCCGGCCTCCGCCCGGATCTGCGCCAGCGTATGGGTCCGCGGGAAGGTCACCGGATAGGGGTTGACGCCCTGCTCCCGAAGCCGGTCCAGCTTCTCGCGGCGTACCCGAACCTGTTCCGGCAGCCCTTCGGTTGACATGGCCTCAGCGACGGCATCAGGCTCCTCTGGAATTTGCGCAGTCACCTCGGCCGCATACTCCTCGCCCGCCCGTTCCAGAGCACCCGCCGTTGCTTCCTTGCCATGACGGTGCGACATCGCCAACGACGGCCGTGTCAGGAAGCCTTCAGCGCTGCCTGCGGCTGTCCCGACGCGGGGGAGATCTGAGGGGTATTCGAAGCAGATGTATCGCGGTTGCCATTCAGGCTGGTACTTGGCATTCGATCGGTAGAGGGATTCCAGTTGCCAGTTGCGGCTAGCTAGCAGCAGCGCCTGCCGCCACAGCCGGGCAATCGGCCCGGCGCCGATCTCAGCGCCGCGCTCGAAGGCCTCCCGGAACATTGCGAAGTTCAGCGACACTCGGCCGATACTGATGGCCGCTGCTCGTTCGGCCAGCGACGCCACCATGAGCTCGACCAGGCCGTTGTCGGCACTGGGATCTCGGCGCATCAGGTCGAGCGACAGTCCATTGCGACCCCACGGCACAAAGCTGAGGAAGGCCCGGAGGGTTCCGTCGGGATCATGGGCCTCCACCAGCACGCATTGGGAGTCCAGCGGATCCCCGAGACGGCCGAGTGCCATCGAGAAGCCGCGTTCATCACCGCCATCGCCGCGCCATTGGGCTGCGGACGTGGACAGTCGTTCGAACCGTGCAGCGTCCAGATCGCCGTGGCGCACCACATTCGTGGTGTACCCGCGGCGTTGCAGGCGGCTGACGGACTGCCGGACCGATTTCATGCCCGGCCCGTTGAGCGAGAAGGTTCGCATGTCGAGGATCGCCTCGTCCCCGATCTCGAACGCAGTCAACCCGGCCTCGGTATACGTAGCCGCGCCAAGTTCGCCGGCACCCATCACGGCCAGGGACCAACCGTTGGCGCGGGCCTTGGTACGCCATCGGTCGATCGCAGATTCCCAGTGCTCAGGATCGCCCACCGGGTTTCCACTGGCCAGGCTCACGGAGCCGATCACGCGGTAGGAAACCCCCGCTTGGGCAGTCGCAGGGTCGCCGGTATTCCAGACGATTGACTTGTCCCGCCGAGTGGCGAAGTAGCCCAGTGAGTCCCAATCGCCGAACGTGCGCAGCAGAGTGCGTACGCGAGCCTCATCAGCGGCGTCGAGCGTCTGGGTGTACGGCGGTGGCTTGAAGAGCAAGTACGTGGCGGTGAGGATGGTGGCCGCACCCATGACGTCCAACAAGATCGTGACCCAAATGGGAGACCGGACCTCGTCGGGCCTGGTGAGGCCTACTTCGCCCAGCATCTTGTCCAGGACATGAAGTGCCGCCGTGGGTAGGTCGGGCGCGGTACCAAAAGTGCTTATCAGCCAAGTGCCGAAGACCAAGATCACCACGCCGCCGAGCAGGAAACAGATGATCGCGGCGACGAGGTTTCGTAGTACCCCGCGGGCCAGGAACTGCGACTTGGCGCGCCAGACGATCACCAGCACCGCGGTCATGATCACTAGGCCGGCAATCTGGAGCAGCGGTCCACCGGTAATGATCGAATAGATGCGCGCCAGCTGAGGAATGATGATCAACCAGGTGACGAGAACCCACCACGCGGCCCGAAGCCGGCGGCGCAATGCAACGCCGACCGCGATGAGCAGCGCGGCGTAGACCAGATTTGGCACGATGGGGATCGTCAACATCGAGACGACGTCGTGCCACTGCGCGAAGTAATGCCTCAGCGGCGGAATAAACGTAGCGACCACAACGAGCGCAGCGAACGCGAACACGGCGGTCGCAAGCCGGTCCGGCCAGCGATCGTCTCGCGGATGCGGGACAGGCTTTTCTGTCGCCTCCGGCCCGTCGGCGGGCGTCCGCTCCGCAGAGGTATTCAGGTCAACAGCCATATATGTGCTCGCTAGTTTCGGGAAGAGTGGGATACGTCGTGCCACCGCTCGATATCTGGCAAATTCTCTCACGGTGGGCGCACAATGCCCTGCGAGAAGACGCCGACCGCCGTCGCTGGCTTGGTCTTGAAGGTTGGCTGAGTTGGTTGTCTCAGGCAAGCTCGACCGCCAACACGAGCCCCGGTGGCGTCGCAACGACCGAGATTTCGCTGCGATCGTGCGATGCGGCCAGCTCGATACGGACCAGCAGCCGGACCCGCCTCCGCCAGTCCACGACTAACCTATGGCAGAAGTCGGAGCCGCTTCGCCAGCACCCGAGGCATCCGTAGGCGCTGGCCGACCCCCGCAACCCGCAGCGCGATCACAATGATCTCGAACGCAATGGGACAAGGAGCCCTGCTTAGCCAATTCCCAAAGCTCGGAACACATCCGAGCATGTGAACCGGCACCTTCACCAGACACGGCCTGCTGCTAGCGCAGTGCCGCAGTCGCGGTCAGGCTCGCGGTGGCGATCAAGAGCAGTGCCACGGAACCTGAAACAAGGGCCGGCGCACGCATTCGTACCGCGGGCGCGTTGTCGCCACCGGGCTCGACTTGTGCCGCAATCACCTCGTATCGACGCTGGCCCAGCGCACCGAGCAGCCCGTGGCGCCGGATTGGGTTCTCCAGCACCGCCCAGCTCAGCGCCGACAGCGAAATGATCAAAGTGAGCTGCACAGCAGCCCGCAGCAGGGGTTGCCCAGCAAGCACGACGTGAGGCATGAATGCCGCGACAGGCAGGTGCCACAGATAGATGCCGTACGAACGTTCACCAATCCAGCGGAGCGGCAGGAAGCCCAAAACGGGTCCGACCACTGATGCGGGGTGGACCGCTGCCCCTACCAGGACTGCGGTCGCAAGTGACAGCAGCAAGATCCCGCCCCAGTAAGGCCACATGGAGTATTCGTTAGTCAGGACGAACATCGCGACGATGATCATCAGTGCGGCCACGCCAGCGAGATCTACGATGAGCCGGCGTCTCTCAGAAACCTTGCTTGCCAGCTGGGTAGGCGGCCACACCATGGCCAGGGCAGCTCCGATCAGCAGTCCACCGGCACGGGCGACGGTTCCCTGGTACGCAGAGTTGTCGAAGCCGGAAGCCGCTAAAAGCAACATCAGCAGGAACGACACTGTAGCCAGCCCGAGGGCAACCAGAGCCATCCGGTCCAGCCTGCCCCGTATCGTCTTGAAGAGCAGGAGAAGCACCAACGGCCACAGCAGGTAGAACTGCACCTCGATCGCCAGCGACCACAAATGATCAAGCGGGCCAGGGCCACTGAGTCGCTGAAAGTAAGAGACATCCGATGCGATCGCGGTCCAGTTGCTCACAAAGAACAACGCCGCGAGTGCCTCAATGCCACGCTCTGGCAGCACATCATCATCGAGGACGGGCGTGGCGATCAGCACCACAATGAGCACCATGGCCAGCGCCGGCAGCAGCCGTCGGGCGCGGCGTAGCCAGAAATGCCTCAAATCAAGATCGCCTCTGTGATCCCATGCCGTGATCAAGATCGTCGTGATGAGGTAGCCGCTCAGTGTAAAGAAAACACCTACTCCGAGTAAGCCGCCCGACAGCCACGGCGCTCCAAGGTGATAGCCAACAACGGCGGTCACCGCGATTGCTCTGATGCCGTCGAGACCCGGAACGTACTTCATCTCGGAACCGGCGGGACGGGGCATGGTGTCCTTCGGCACTGCGCAAGGGGGGACGATTCGAACGCGGAGCGGCCGCAGACGGCTGGACCGACGACGTCGGCGGACCCAGCCGCTTGGTCAGCCTAATGGCTGACGACTCGCTGACGGCGCTTTTGCGGCTTAGCTTGTTCCATGTCGCCCCCGACACCGGTGCCGAGTACGAATCAAACGACTTTTCGTTAGAGCCCGCGGCGGAGCAATCTCGCCCCCTATGCTGACCCCGACGCAGAGGCTGACAGTGATGTCAGCGGGCGGGCCAAGCTCGGGGGGGCAATCATGGATCGCAGTCGCCGTTGGAGGACGACCAGGCCAGTGCTTGGTGCGGACCTGTGGACAAGGCCGACAAGGGCGATCCGATGGCCAGCCAGACGACTTCACGCTGTTGTCGTGAGCCTTCTGATGCTGTTGGCCGGCGGAGTCGTAGCCGTTACGACCTCCGGATCAGCGCAAGCGGCGACCCTCCCGCCCGGCTTCCAGGAAACGACTGCTTTCAGCGGCCTGACCAATCCAACCGTGGTGCGGTTCGCCAGCGATGGTCGGGTCTTCGTCGCGGAGAAGCGCGGCGTGATCAAGGTATTCGACTCTTTGAATGACACCACGCCGACCACCTTCGCCGACCTGAACGTCAACGTCTACAACTTCTGGGACCGTGGGCTGCTCGGCATGGCGCTCGCTCCCAACTTCCCTGCCGACCCGTATGTCTATGTCCTCTACACCTACGATGCGGCTATCGGCGGAACGGCACCGCGCTGGGGCACGCCGGGGGTCTATTCGGACCCGTGCCCGACGCCTCCGGGTGCCACCGGGGATGGCTGCGTCGTCAGCGGTCGCCTGTCACGGCTGCAGGCAAGCGGCAACACAATGACCGGTCCCGAGCAGGTCCTCATCGAGGACTGGTGCCAGCAATATCCCAGCCACTCCATCGGCACCGTGGAGTTCGGCGCTGATGGTGCTCTCTACGCCAGCGGCGGTGATGGCGCAAGCTTCAACTTCGCCGACTGGGGTCAAGACGGGAACCCGCTGAACCCGTGCGGTGATCCTCCAGGCCCTCCAGGCACGGTCCTCGCCCCGCCGGATGCAGAGGGCGGGGCGCTACGGAGCCAGGACCTGCGGACTTCTGGAGATCCGTCCACTCTGGACGGCAGCATCATCCGAGTGAATCCGACGACTGGCGCCGGCCTTCCAGACAACCCATTGGCCGCCTCACCCGATGCCAACGCCCGGCGCATTATTGCCTATGGGTTACGCAATCCGTTCCGCTTCACCACCCGACCCGGCACCCAAGAGCTCTGGATTGGTGACGTGGGCTGGAACACGTGGGAGGAGATCAATCGGCTCCAAGACCCAGGGGGCAGCCTCGAGAACTTCGGCTGGCCCTGTTATGAGGGCGCTGGCCGCCAGTCCGGATACGACGGCGCGAACCTAAACATCTGCGAAAACCTCTATGGACAAGCCGGTGCCGTGACAGCGCCGTATCACACGTACAACCATGGGGCCAACGTGGTGCCTGGCGAGACTTGCCCGACCGGCAGCTCGTCGGTCGCAGGACTTGAGTTCGAATTCGCCGCGCAGACTAACCACTACCCGGTTGAGTACAACGACGCGCTTTTCTTCGCTGACTATTCCCGCGATTGCATCTGGGTCATGCTGAAGGGAGGGAACGGACTTCCCGCACCTGGTCAGATCCGAACCTTCGTTGCAGGAGCAGCGAATCCGGTGGGTCTGGAAACCGACCCAGGCGGCGACTTGTTCTACGTCGATTTCGACGGCGGAACAGTCCGGCGGATCACATTCACCAGCGCCAACCAGCCCCCTACGGCCGTGGCAACGGCAACGCCGACAACTGGGAACGCTCCTCTGACCGTCAATTTCGACGGATCGGGATCGAGCGATCCTGAAGATCTAACGCTCAGCTATGCCTGGGATCTGGATGGCGATGGCGCATTCGACGATTCAACGGCGACTCAGCCGACCTACACCTACACGACGACTGGCAGTTACACCGCAAAGCTGAGGGTGACTGATATCCAAGGCGCGTCCGCTACGGCGTCCGTCACTATCACTGTCGGGAACAGTCCGCCTACGGCGACCATCAACTCCCCCGCGGCCGGTACCACCTGGAAGGTGGGCGACGTGATCAGCTTCTCTGGCAGCGCGACCGATGCCCAGGACGGCACGCTGCCGGCTTCAGCTTTGTCGTGGCAGCTGATCTTGCAGCACTGCCCGTCGAACTGTCACGAACACACGATCCAAACCTTCAACGGCGTCTCCAGCGGCTCATTTGTGGCTCCTGATCATGAGTATCCGTCGTACCTTGAGCTCAGGTTGACAGCCACCGACTCTGGAGGCCTGACCGCGACCAAGACCGTTCGACTGGACCCGCAAACAGTGACTTTGACGTTCCAGGCAACTGCTGGAGGGCTCAGGCTCGTAGTGAACGGCAGCGAGGCCAAGGCGCCCTTCACCCGCACAGTGATCATCGGGTCGACGAACACCATCAGCGCAGTGTCCCCCCAGACGAAGGGCAGTAAGACCTACACCTTCAACTCCTGGTCCGACGGCGGCGCCCAGACACACACCATCGTCGCCCCGGCCACCAACACGACATACACTGCAAGTTTCAGCAGAAGTTGAGCCGCAAATAGCCAACACAAAGCAAACTCCGTACCACCGACGCAAGGCTATGCACGCAATCGAGCGCCGGTGAGCTCCCGGAGTTGACCTCGGCATACTAGTCCTCTCGATGAGGTGCTCCCGCTAGCGCAGACTGGCGGGTGGCAACGAGAGGCGGCCCGAGTGAGCAAGATCAAGTCGGCACTGCGGTATGTCAGGTGGCAGCGCCTCGCCAGCCTCGCGTGGCCCGGGCGGCCAACCCGGTGGCGAGACGTACCAGGTCGACTACGGCCCCCTGTTGTCAACGTGTTCCGGCTGACGACGGCGGCCGTGATCTCCTACCTGCTCACTTTGGCCACCACAAGTGGCGCGATCGATCTGACCGGACCTCTCACCGCACTGCTCGTCATGCAGGCCTCGGCATACTCGACGCTCAAGATGGGTGCGGTCCGAGTGGGCGCAGTCCTAGCAGGTGTCTTGGTCGCGACGCTGGTGTCGATCTGGATCGGCCTCACCTGGTGGAGTCTGGGCGCAGTCATCGCCGCCTCGTTGATACTGGCCAAGATCTTCCGGCTGGGCGAGCAAGCGATGGAGGCGCCGATCAGCGCCATGTTGATCCTCGGCGTCACCAATCCCAATGTGGCAGCCGAGATCAGGGTGCTGAACACCTTGATCGGCGCCGGAGTTGGGGTTGCGTTCAATCTCATCTACCCACCGGCACTGCCCACCAGACGTGCGAGTCGAGCGGTCATCAGCGCGGCTGAGGCGGCAGCCGCTCCGCTCGACGCCGCGAGCAACGGCCTCGCGAGAGGCCCAATCAATCGCGAACAGGTACAGGACTGGCTGGACCGGGTGCATGCCAGCCAGCTGCGCCTCAAGTGGGCCGCCGATACAGTCGCATCGTTGAAGGACAGTCGGCGCCTCAATCCTCGCGCGATCGGTACCACGGACATCGAACCGGTACTCGCGAGTGGACTGCGCACGTTGGAAAGCTGCCTGCTGTCGATCCGCGCCCTCCTCACGGTGCTGCTTGCTGAACTTCCTACCGAGGACAGGCCTGACGACCCTTATGGTGAGGAGCTGCGGGCTGCATTTGCCGTAGTGCTGCACGATGCCGCGGACTCCATTCGCGCGTTCGGCAGCCTGGTCCTTGCGGAAGTTGAGGAACGAGAGGAGGAAGCTGAGCGGTCCCTCGATGAGAGCCTCGAGATCCTCCGCGAAACCCAGACAGTCCTGACCGACCTGGTAACGGTCGACTTCCAGGAGAACAAATCCTCCTGGCTACTGCGAGGATCCATCCTGGCGGCTGTGGGGCATGTGCTAAACCAGCTCAATCTCGAGGAACACGTACGCGCCCGGCAGCACTGGAAGGAGGCGCAGCGGACCAGGCCGCTCTCCCAGCTGCCACCGATCGTCAACGCGGCTCTGCTCCACCCCGACCGACCATCGCTACGCGGGCTTCCACGCGGTACGACCTGGCGCAGTGCGTTCGTCAAGCAGGCCGATGAGCAAGATCATCTCGAGGATCTCGATCGCGCCGATGAGTAAAGCAGGTCAAGTCACCGAGCGCTGGAGCCTGTCAGAGTTTGAATTCGTTGATTCCGACGCAACGTTGCGATCAGCAATACAAGGGCGACGACCTGCGTGGCTGCGACGGCCACAATCAGCATGGGGAGCGATCGCTCGTACAGTGCGCCGGCCATGACTCCACCGCCGATGGCGGCGCCGCCCTGAACAGCGGCGAACACGCCGTACGCGGTGGCGAGTCGCGGGGCGGGGACTAGGTCGGCTACCAGCGCCTTGATCGTGGAGTCCAGTACTCCGCCAGCCACGCCCCACAGCAGCACACCGGCAATGACGATCAGCGGCGAGCCCGTGAACGCGAGAACGGGCACTGCGGACACCAGAAACGGCAGACCCAATAAGGCACCGCCCCTGGTGCGATCGAAGAGCCAGCCGGATCCCAGCGCGGCAAGTGCCGCCGCGCCCATGGCCGCGGCATAAATCAGCGGGACGGCTGCGACCGGTACGACGTGATCTTGCGTGAGGTGGTAGGCGATGACAGCAAAGGTGACCAGGCCTCCACTGATTGCCGCGGAGGCAGCAGCAAACAGCCAGAACTCGCGTGGCAGTTTGCCCGGCGCCGCCGACGGCCGCGGCTCTGGACGGTCCGGCTCAGTGCTGCCCGATGTTTGGCTGCTCCCGTCACGACTCTCGGCAGGGTCGCCCATGCTGCGCCGAATCCGGACCAGAACGAGCATTGCCACCGCGCCCGGAACGATCAGCACAGCCATGGCCGGCCAGATCGATCCCGCGCCTGCGACTACCGCCGCCACAAGGACAGGCCCTGCAACAGCGCCGATCTGGTCGAGCGCCTTGTGCACGCCGAAACCTCGGCCGAGCCCGACAGCAGCGGCAGCGTGGGCCAACAGAGCGGTCTTAGCTGGGCTCCGGACCGCCTTCCCGAACCGCTCCCCCAAGATGAGGATGCAAGCCACCGTCAGCCCGGCGCCGGCGAGGAACGGCGTGATCGCCAGCGCCGGCACGCAAATCGCGGTGAGGGCATAGCCGACGAAGGTGAGCCTCCAGTAACGCCCGCTGCGATCTGCCCACGATCCGGAAACAACGCGCAGCAGCAACGCCATGGCTTCACCCGCGCCGCTGACCAGACCCACGACGACTGCGGAGGCGCCAAGTGATGCCAGCAACGGTCCAGTGACCGAGCGTGCTCCCTCATAGACCATGTCCGCGGCAAGGCTCACCACACCGAACCCGACCACGGCACGCCACGGCGACCAAGACCGCCCAGCAGTGCCCAATGTGGTGGAAGAGCCAAGATCAGCCGATGCCGCGGGCCGTCCTGTGCCCGGCTTCCTCACCGTTTGGCCTCCATCGGGTTGCCACCGGTAGTCGCGGGGGCCGGATCCTCAGGCTTGTGCCGCTGCCGTCGGTACTCCCGCCAGGTCAACGCAACGATCACCGAGTCGAACACCGTGAGTGCTATGAGGCCCACGCTGGGATGCAACGCAATCCGGTACATCTGGTAGCCGATGAAGATCAGCAGAACAACGATCATGCAGGGATACGCCCAGAGCTTGTTCAGCAACAGCGCGGTGACCAGCACGACCTTGACGGCGCCATGCAGCAGCAAATAGATGGCACCAAAGAACACCGCGCTTCCCGTGAGTCCGTTCGCGGTGTGCAAGAGGTAGCGAGCGACAAAGTCATGCGGATCCTCCGACAACTCTCCCTGTGTCAACACGATGGCAAGGTGCCGAATACCGCCCGGGGTCTGGAACAACAGCATCAGGCCGCCGACCAACTCGGCAAGCCCGTTGAGCCCCTTCGCAATGATGCCGATCTGGAAGAGACGGTCCAGCCGGTCCTTGGGTGTGAACATCGTTACCTTCCAGTTAGGCGATCAGCTCTGTGCGAAAATGATCAACCTGTGGTTCCGCTCAGGGTGGTGTACACATGGTCTGCATATGCCTCGAAGCGCTCCTCACACTGCTTGAGCATCGTGGCCGAGTCCGTAGTCGCGGGGACGCCGAGCAGATCGCGGCTCCGTAGCTCGCGATACCAGCGGCGCAGCCGATCGAGGCTTTGCTCCTCCTCCTCGAGTTCGGCGAGGGTGTACTTGCCGAGCCGCTCCTCCTTGTCCAGCTCAGCCAGGTACTTGCCGCAGTCGGCGGCGAACTCTGCCCATTCCTCCTTGCGTGCTGTGGCGTACGACTGCTCAAGCCGAGCGACGTCCTCGTCGGCGTAGCCCTTCGCGGCCAGCCGCAGCAAGGTTCCGCCTGCAGTATCGACGAGGCCACTCACGCGCTCCAACAACGGCCGGACCGCCGGCAGGTCCGGGACCGCCCACACCCCCTGTCCCAATGCGATTGCGCCGGAGCGCCGCAGTTCGCGCCACAGCGCCATGCGATGGCGCGCTGGCTCCGCTGGCAGCCGAGCGAGCACGACTATCCACGAGCGAGCAAGGAGGGTCTCTGCAATGTCTGTCACAGACTCCAAGTTACATCTGTAACTCAGCCTGTTTAGAGGAGGATTGCGAGCGCCAACGCGCCGAGCCCGCCGGCGATTAGCGCAGTGCTGGTTGCGATGAGCGCCTGGGTCGCAGCTATGTCGATCGCTGACTATCTCTGGCCGCATGCACCACGGCCTCGATGGTCTTCGCGACGACCCGGGCATGCTCGCGATTGGAGATCAATGACTCGTGGCTGGCGCCCTGCACGACCTCGAAGCTGGCGTCCACGGTCAACTCAGCGAGCTCACGCTGCAATGCGGTCAGCAACTCGCCACCAACTGGTTGCTCACTGACTGCGAGCACAGCTAACGGCAGGGTGCCAAGCGGCGCTGCGGCGTTCAGCTGCTCACGGCTTACCGACCATGAGCGGATCTGCGCGGCTTCGGTGACGGCGAACCCAGGCAGTGCCGCGCCAGCCCGCAGTTCCGCTGCCTGCCGGGCTGGCAATCCGGCTGAGATAGCACGCGAGAGGTTGAGCGCCCGCAGCACCCCTAGCCAGCCAAGCCAGCTGAGGATTCGCTGCGAGACCTCCAGGATGCGGCCCGCGTGCGGTGTCGGCCAGCGCACCCACTGGTCGGGATGGGATGCATCAACCAGGACCAACCCAGCGGTCAGCTCCGGATAAAGATCTGCGAAAGCGCGGACCGGCAGGCCACCGAAGGAATGACCGGCGAGCACGTACGGCGGCTCGATCGCGGCCTCGCGCAGCGCGTCTCGCAGCTCCATCGCAATGGTCTGGGCGTCCCGGGGATGGCGGCTGCGCCGGCTCCAGCCGAACCCGGCACGGTCATAACTAACGCTTCGAACGACCGGCGCGAGTTCTTCTTGAACCCAGTGCCAGTTCGGTGAGAACGAGCCCATGCCCGCCTCGAGTACCACTGTCGGTCCATCGGAGTCAGCTCCGCGAACCTGTAGGTGCATCTGGCGGCCATCGACATGGACCAGCAACCCTGGCGCTGGATACCGGCGACGATCACGAACCGTGAACACTTGCTGGACTGCTGCAGCGGAGCCCATTGCTGGGGCGCCGAGCAGCGCGGCCCTACCCCACCTCACCGGCTACCTCAACGGGCGAGTGATTGGTGATGGGATCAGGGCGGAACATGTGCCCGTTCCAGCCGGCGAGCTCGACGAAGAATCCATTGACCAGGTCGTCGCCAGATCGCACGAAGGCCGTGCCCTGGGCCGGGTGCGATGGGTCGGTGAGACTCCACATGCGTCCTCGCAGGTCGTTCCATAGCGCGTGTACCAGGCCAGCCGCTCTGCCGTCGCTGAGATTGACCACGATGAGCCACCGGGTATCACCTTCCCAGCACCAGGCCCCAAGGTTTTGATATCGATCGTCTCATGGCCATCCCGACCGATCACACAGTTGCCAACCGCCTTGCCGGAATGTCTGATCGGCCACGGCTGGCAGGAAGCTGCGATAGAAGGCGCGGAGGACCGGTGAGACAGAACATGCGCTCCTTGAGGATCGGGTCGGCCCGAGAGCCAACATCCTTCCAGAGCAGGCGCTAGATCAACTGCGCGGACTCACTTAAAGATCAACTACCCCGGATTCAAGCCAGAGTTTTGTTGTCGTCGTCGTCCTCTAACTCGTCCTCGTAGCCGGCGGCGATGTCGGCAGCATGTGAATCGACGTCATCTTCGCTGGTCTCCTCTACGACCCGAGGCGACGGCTGGTCGTCGTCGTCCTCTAACTCGTCCTCGTAGCCGGCGGCGATGTCGGCAGCATGCGAATCGACGTCATCTTCGCTGGTCTCCTCTACGACCCGAGGCGACGGCTGGTCGTCGTCGTAACCAGACCGGACATCACTGCTGACCGAAGTCTCCTCCTCATCGAACCCGGTATCGGGACCAAACCTTGACTCGCTCACAGAATCCTCCATCTCCTGGGAGCTGGCAGCTCCGATGGGTACCAGCAATCGCGGCTGAGTGCGGTGACTGCTTACCCGGGTGTGGGGATATCAACCGGAGAGAGCCGGCTCAGCTCTGGATCGCCGGAGCGAACCGCTCGAGGCCCACGACGTCCCACGACAACCCGCGGTGCCGATAGCTCACGGACAGCCCCTGCGCCTCGGCAGAGGCGATCATTGCGGCAGGCGGGTGGACGAATGCGCGGAAGCTGCCGCCCCGGAGCCGATGGAGGATGTTTTCAGAGCCGACGAGCGCCCGGTTGAGCAAGTTCCGTGGTGGATGAGAGAAGACCAGGAGCCGCCTCGCGTGGCTGGCGGCAACCGAAAGCAGCCGCTGGTAGTCCGGGTAGCAGCAGACCACTCGGTGCAGTACGACGACATCAGCCGGTTCCACCTTGTCGGGAGTGGTCGCAATATCGAGCAACCGGCGCGTCACCCGGTCTGCCATCCCTGACTGCTTCAGCAACGACGCCGCTTCCGCCTCGTAGCCGGCCGATATCTCCAGGTTTGTCGCAATGGCTGCGCCGCGCCGAAGCAGTTCAATCTGTAGGTCACCCACTCCCCCGCCGATCTCGAGTACCGAGGCGTCCTGGATGCCGCGCTCTGTCAGGAATGACACCATTCGGAGCTGAGTGTCGTTGAGCCCGCGCTTGCGATAGCTGCGTACCATCCGCCTGGCAAACCGGTCATCGAAGATGGTTTGGTAACCCGGCCGGTCGCAGCACTCACTCACACTGTCAGTGTGCACTCAGCCCGCCAACTCCTCACCAAATGCCTGGACTCGACCCCCCTGCATATGACCGGTTCTCGCCTTCACTGGCCGCTAGTCGTGACGAGCGTGCTAGGGGCATTGGACCGGTCCGGTCAAGACCCAGGTGTGATCAGTCCGGTTTCGTAGGCAATCACAATGAGGCGGGCGCGGTCCCGCACGCCCAGCTTGGCCAGCAGGCGTGAGACGTAGGTGCGTGCTGTTGCCGGCGAGATGTACAGCTCTTGGGCGATCTCGTCGTTGGACAGTCCGCGGCCAACCTGGGCGAGCACCTCACGTTCGCGCTCGGTCAGATCGCGCAGCCGCGTGTCGTCCATGGCAACCTGCGGTTGGGTCGCCACGGAGCGCATCACCGCGCGGGTGGCCGACGGTGCCAACAGCGGCTCACCGGCGGCCACCACCCGGATTGCGCATCGTAGGTCGGTCGGCGAAACGTCCTTGAGCAGGTACCCGGCGGCGCCTGACCGGATTGCCTCAACGACAAGTTCGTCCTCGTCGAAGGTGGTGAGTACGAGCGTCCTGACCTCGCTCAACTGTGGGTCTTGGTTGATCCGCCGGGTCGCCTCCAGGCCGTCCATCTGCGGCATCCGGATGTCCATGAGGACGACATCGGGTCGCAGTTCCCGGACCCGTTGCAATCCAGTCCGGCCGTTGCCGGCCTCCGCGATGACACTGATGTCGCCGTCGTGCTCGGCAAGGGCTCGTAGACCTGTGCGCACAAGCTCCTGATCGTCGACAAGAACGATCCTGATCATGGTTTCAGTCTCACCGGCAGCCGGGCGCGTACTACGAAGCCTCCGTCCTCGCCGTCGCCGGAGGAGAGTTGCCCCCCGAGCAGGGCGGTCCGTTCCCGCATCCCCAACAGCCCGGTACCCCCTCGGTCAGCTCCGGTCGCCGTACCGCCCCGGCCGTCATCAGTAACAACGATTTCCAACTGCCCATCCCGAATGCGACCGCTCACCGATGCACGATGTGCACCCGAATGCCGGATCACGTTCGTCAGAGACTCCTGCAGGATCCGGTAGCCGGCAGCATCGATCGCGCTGTCAAGCTGACCTTCAGGGACGTCGAGGTCGAGATCGACGTCGACGCCTGCTTCGCGGGCTCCGTCGGCCAGCGCGGCAACTCCCGATAGCCCGACCGCTCCACGGTCGACATCGCCGCCTGGTGATCGGAGAACTTTGACCGTCGCACGCAGCTCCCGCATAGTGACTGACGTCGCGTCCTTGATCTGGTCGACGGCGTGCCGGGCTGCCTCATCATCACGCCCGATCGCCTCGGCGGCGACGTTCGCGTGAACGGCAACTACAGACATCGTGTGCCCGACGACATCGTGAAGGTCCCGGGCGATGCGCATCCGCTCGACTTGCACACGGTGCTCCGCCTCGCGCGCCTGCTCGGCCGCCATGACCTCCCCGAGCCGATCCTGATGAAACCGCGCTTCCGCTCGGAGTCGAACGCTGACCCCAAGGGCGATGGCCGTGGCGACAAGCGCGACGTTGGTCAGCAGCTCGTAGCTGAACAGGTAGGCCGTCGGCAGGCCCTCCTCGATCCGGGCGTACGCCGCCACCGTGACGAGCACCAGCCCACCGCCCACCGCCCACCAGGTCCTGCGCACCTCCGCGGCGGAGTACAGGGCCGCCACCGCCGGGAGCGCGATCCCGATCGGAGGGAACTGAAGGGCGTAATAGCCGAAGATGCCTAGGACCGTCAGGACCAGAACCAGACGTGGCGCGCGCCTGCGCGCCAGGACGAGAACGCCGAAGCCGAGTGCGAAAAGGTACGCCAGCGGCGAGCCGCGGCCAGTGCCCTCGAGGTCAGCGGCGATGACGACGGCGACTCCAAGCGTCGTTGCCACCGCCAGGAGAACATCGACCACGCGGCGATCCACGGCTCCGGCCGGAGGGCTCGTAGGGTCCTTGCTGGCGACCACAAAAACAGCTTAGGAACCCGCGGTAGTTGCTCGCAGCCGGCCATGCGCGACGGTCTTGGTCGACTGCGGGCGACAAGAGGAGTCGACGCGATACGACCGAAATTGACGACTCCGGCCCGATGTGGCGCACCCCTGCTGCTTCCTAGCATCGCGGCCATGACTGAGAAGACCCGTTTACAACGACGTGCGAACTCCTCCCCAGTGGAGGCGCTCGACAAGGGGGCGATGAGCTGGCCTTTGGCGCTCGGGCTGGGCAGCCTTGCCTTGCTCTGGCCGCTAGCTGAGCTGATCGGCCTGTCGGACGCGATCGGTCGGCTCACCACGGCGCTAGTGCTCTTCGCAGTAGTGGCAATTGTCTGGATCGGCACCGTCGGCTTTTGCCGAGTGCCCCGGCCGGTGCTCACGCTTACCCTCGCCGGGGCCGTCTACGGCGGCTTCCTGGTCGCTTTCGCCGCTGCCTTCGGCACGCACCGCGACTTCGGCGGCGTGCTGGCGGTCGGCGTCGCGC
>JBKOZG010000156.1:0-12564 GCA_046725775.1 Actinomycetota bacterium
GGTACTCACTGGACACGATCTCGTCTGGCAAGCGGAGCTCACCGAGGGGTCCGACCGTGCCACCATGATCGCCTTCACCATTGTGGCCGAGCAGCATCCCGGGCCAGATCACCGTATGGAAGACGATGTTGTCCTTGCCCATGAAGTAGTAGCCGCGTGCCTCCGGGTCAATCCACCATCGCTGCCATGCCTCTGGATCGCCGCTGCGCTTGGCCCATTCCACGGATGCGGAGAGGTAACCGATGACGGCATCGAACCAGACATAGAGCCGCTTCATCGGTTGGTCCCGCCAGCCGTCCAGCGGTACCGGGACACCCCAGTCAAGATCGCGGGTGATCGCCCGTGGCCGCAGATCCTCCAGCAAGTTTTGGCTGAACTTCAAAACGTTGGGTCGCCAGTCGGTACGGGCGCTCAACCACTTCCCGAGGGAGCCCGCGAGCGCTGGAAGATCAAGGAAGAAGTGCTCGGTTTCCACAAATTTCGGTGTCTCGCCGTTGATCCGTGAGACCGGATTGATCAAGTCGATCGGGTCCAGCTGGTTACCACAGTTGTCGCACTGATCACCGCGCGCACTGGGGTATCCGCAGATCGGGCAGGTGCCTTCGATGTAGCGGTCCGGCAGGGTTCGTCCGGTCGATGGGCTCACCGCACCCATCGTGATCTTGGGCACCACGTAGCCGTTGCGATGCAGCCCGAGAAAGAGATCCTGGACCACCGTGTAGTGGTTGAGGGTGGTGGTCCGGGTGAAGAGGTCGTAGGACAGGCCGAGGTCACGTAGGTCGTTGACGATCACGCGGTTGTATTTGTCGGCGGTCACCCGGGGGCTCAGCCCTTCACGCTCGGCCTGAACCAAGATCGGCGTGCCATGCTCGTCGGTCCCGGACACCATCAAGACGTCGTGCCCGCTCATCCGCATGTAACGCGCGAAGATGTCTGAGGGAACCCCGAAGCCTGAGACGTGACCGATGTGGCGCGGACCGTTGGCGTACGGCCAGGCCACTGCGGTCAGGACACGCGAAGTCATGCGCTAAACCCTAGCCGGGCAGGTGCAGTCCCTGATCCGTGCCCAAGTCAGGGCCGGCGCCCTATCCGGACGCGATACGTGCAAGCAGCGCCTTGCGGGTCCCAGATGGCGCGAAGGCACTCTTGGCCGCGTTGGTCCCGAGCCGGCGTAGGTCCTCAAGCGAGTAGTCGAATGCCTCGGCGAGCAAGGCGAACTCCCTGGTCAAGGTGGTCGCGCTCATCAGCCTGTTGTCGGGGTTAACGGTCACGCGGAAACCAAGCCGGTCGAGACGGTGGATCGGATGCTCCTCGATCGAGGCCACTGTGCCGGTGTGCACATTGGACGACGGGCACATCTCGAGCGGAATCTGCTCATTGAGTACGTACGCGGCAAAGTCACCGAGCGCCTCACCGCCACGCTCATCGGTCTGAATGTCCTCAATGATCGCAACGCCGTGACCAATACGGTTGGCTCCGCAGATCTGCACGGCCTCCCAGATGGACATGCACTCATCGGCCTCACCTGCATGGATGGTGTAGTACACGTTCTGGCGCCGAAGTAGCTGGAAGGACTCCAGAAACCGCGACGGTGGGTAGCCCTTCTCAGGCCCGGCGATATCGAAACCGGCGACACTCTGGGAGCGGTAACGCACCGTCAGCTGAGCGATGTCGAGTGTCGGTTCGGCCTGCCGCATCGCAGTGAGCAGCTGCCGCACTTCGATCTCCTGCCCGCGAGCTCGACACGCAGCCATCCCCTGTGCCAGGCCGTCTCGAACGGCTTCGACGGCTTCCGCAAGGGTCAAGCCTGCCTTCAGATGCTGCTCTGGCGCCCACCGCGCTTCCCCGTAAACGACCCCATCGGCTGCCAGATCTGCCACGAACTCGGCAGCGACCCTACGCAGATTCGCCGCTGTCTGCATCACCGCGATGGTTTGATCGAAAGTCTCCAGGTATGGCACCAGAGACCCCGAGTCGGCCGATCCGGAGAACCACCGACCAAGATCATCGGCATTGTCGGCGGGCAGTTCGTGCTCTACGTCAGCGGCCAGTTCGATGATCGTTTGTGGCCGCAGCCCACCATCGAGATGATCATGGAGCGACACCTTCGGCAGCGCCCGCAGCCTGTCCCAGTCAAGGCTCATGATCGTCCCGCGCCAGGTCGTCTGGCCCGAAGGCCTGGGGCAGCAGCCTACTCAGCGGCAGGATGCCTGCAGGGGTGTCGATCAGGCACTCGCCACCCCCGTGCTCCCAGAGCAGCTGACGACAGCGGCCACACGGCATGAGTACCGACCCGCTTCCATCCACGCAAGCAAGTGCGACGAGCCGACCACCTCCACTTGCGTGTAGCGTCGACACCAACCCACATTCCGCGCACAGGCCCAACCCGTACGAGGCGTTCTCGACGTTACAGCCGGCCACCACCCGACCGTCCTCAACCAGCGCGGCCGCACCCACCGGATAGCCAGAGTAAGGCGCGTACGCATGCTGGCTCGCGGCTCTGGCGGCGGCACGCAGCCGGTCCCAGTCGGCAGGCTGGGTCGCTGCGCCGGCATTCTTGGGAGACATACTTACTTCTCAAACGCCGCAGTTATCGGCGCCTAGACCGCCACTCGCTCGAAGGTTGTCGCCACTTCAGCGAGAACCTTGAGGCCGACTGGGATGCACCTCTCGTCCACGACGAAGGTTGGCTGATGAATGTCAGGGCAGCTCTCACCTGGAGTTCGTACCCCAAGACGCCCGAGGGCGCCGGGAACCTGCTGCAGCATCCAGGAGAAGTCCTCCCCACCAAGGGACTGCTCAGTCGCGGTCACGGAATCGGGTCCGATCATCTCATCGGCTGCTTTGGCGAGTCGGCGTACACCGCGTGCATGGTTGACCGCGGGCGGCACGCCATCGGTGACTGCGACATCCACCTCGACTCCGAAGGGCCGGACGATCTCTGCGGCAAGCTCAGGGATGAGCTGCTTGGCCAGCTGCCACCCCTCGGCATCGAGCGCCCGCAGGGTCCCGGCAATCTCCCCGGTCCGGGGAATAGCGTTAGCCACCGAACCAGCGTGCATGGATCCCCAAATCAATGACACGCCACTGCGCGGATCGATCCGGCGTGACAAAAGCAACTGAGTCATGGTCGCCAGAGCGCCGAATGCGCCGATGATGTCCTGGGTCAGTTGTGGGCGCGAGGTGTGCCCGCCGGTGCCACTCAGGACGATGTTGACCTGGTCAACCGAAGATGTGATCGGCCCGACCTTGAGCGCTATCTGGCCGACATCGGTTCTGGGGTCGCAATGCAGCGCATAGATCTCGGTGAGATCGTGCAGCACGCCACCCTCGATCGCCTGCAGCGCCCCGCCGGGGCTGGTCTCCTCTGCGGGCTGGAAGATCAGCCGGACCCCTCTGGGCAACATGCCGAGATCACGTAGCCGGGACAACACGATGCCGACCCCTAGCAGGATCGCGGTGTGCACATCGTGCCCGCACGCGTGACAAACTCCTGGGTTCTTGGAGGCGTAATCGACAGTCTTGCCGTCGGGGATAGTCAGCGCGTCAATGTCGGCGCGCAGTCCCACTAGACCGGAGGAGTCGTCGAAGCCGCCCGGCAGCACATCGCAATAGGCTCCGGTGCCAACCGGAAGCACTTTGGCGACGAGCCCGGCCCGTTCCAAGTGATCGACGATGAGCGCCGTGGTGCGATGCTCGTGATTTCCGACTTCGGGATGGGCGTGGATATCGCGCCGGATAGCAATAAGGCGCTCGTTCAGAGCACCGGTGAGGCGTACGATCTCAGCGCGTCGGGCTGCATCTGCGTCGGCTTCGGGCATCGCGCTCAGTCTTTCACCCCGAGCAGTTGCAGGTCGGGAGGCATTCCGAGTCGTAACCAGACAGTCATGCTTTCGGCCGGTATACCCCCCAAACCTCACGCAATGTATCGCAGACCTCGCCGACCGTGGCTCGCAGCCTGAGCGCCTCCTTTAGCGGTATCAGCGCGTTGCCGGTCCCGCGTGCGACAGCCTGGACCTCATCGAGCGCGGCTGCGACTGCTGCCTGGTCTCGGCTGGCACGCAGCTCGGCCAGCTTGGCGGCCTGCGTCACTTCAATGGCTGGGTCGACCTGCAGCGGTTCGTACGGCTCTTCTTCCTCCAGCTGAAATCGGTTCACCCCGACGACAACCCGTTCTCCTGCGTCGATCTGGCGTGCCACCTGATACGCCGAGCGCTCGATCTCGGCCTTCTGAAAACCCTGCTCGATCGCAGACACCGCACCGCCCCGCTCGGCGACCGCTTCCATCAGACGGCGGCTCTCTGTCTCGACGTCGCTGGTCAGTGATTCAACGGCGTAGGAGCCGGCGAACGGATCCACCGTCTTTGTCACGTCCGTCTCGTACGCGAGCACCTGCTGCGTGCGCAGCGCGAGCCGGGCTGCCTTTGCAGTCGGTAGCGCGATTGCCTCATCGTAGGAGTTCGTATGCAACGACTGGGTGCCCCCGAGCACTGCGGCCAGCGCCTGCACCGCGACTCGTACCAAATTGACCTCCGGCTGTTGAGCCGTCAACTGCACACCCGCAGTCTGGCTGTGGAAGCGCAGCATCATTGACTTTTCCTCACGCGCTCCGAAGTGATCGCGCATCAGCTGGGCCCAGATCCGGCGCGCTGCCCGGAACTTGGCCACCTCTTCCAACAACGTGGTGCGGGTGACAAAAAAGAACGACACCCGCGGCGCGAAGTCATCCACTGCGAGACCAGCCGCCAATGCCGCCTCCACGTACGCGATCCCGTTTGCCAACGTGAACGCAATCTCCTGTGCCGGCGTCGCGCCTGCCTCAGCCATGTGGTAGCCCGAGATCGAGATGGTGTTCCAGCGCGGCAACTGCTCACGGCAGTAGCCAAAGGTGTCACTGACCAGGCGCAACGATGCAGCGGGCGGATAGATGTAGGTGCCTCGGGCGATGTACTCCTTGAGGACGTCATTCTGGATTGTTCCCGAGAGCGTGGCCGGTGAGACACCCTGCTCCTCGGCGACCAGCTGGTACAGCAATAACAGGACCGCCGCGGGTGCATTGATGGTCATCGACGTTGAGACTTTGTCAAGGGGGATTCCGGCGAAGAGCTCCCGCATGTCCTCGATCGAATCGATCGCGACCCCGACCTTGCCAACCTCGCCGGCAGCGATCGGCGCATCTGAGTCATAGCCCATTTGAGTTGGCAGGTCAAAGGCAACCGAAAGACCCGCTGTGCCATTGGCGATCAGCTCTCGGTAGCGGGCGTTGGACTCCGCGGCCGTGCCGAAGCCCGCGTATTGGCGCATCGTCCACGGCCTAGTGGTGTACATCGACGGGTGGATGCCCCGCGCGTACGGATAATGGCCTGGTTCACCGAGCGCAAGATCGGGATCGAATTCGGCCAGGTCCTCTGGCCCGTACACGGCCTTGAATAGCGTTCCAGACTCCGTCTGTGCACTCACTCGGGCATCGTCGCACGCAATGTCTTTCCCTTGCTCGGTCTATGACCTGCTGGGCGCTTGCCGCGCAAGTCCGGGGCGCCATAACGCTCAGCTGGGCGCTGTCAAACCAGTGCCGAGCTCTTCGCCAGGGCGACCGCCGACTCGATCATGCGCATGGTTTCGGCTTGCCAGTTCGGCTCCTGGCTCCGATAGGGGCCCGTGGCAAGCGAGACGATAACCCCGGCAGCCAGCAGCCGCAGCTCGGCCGGGTCCACGCGGGTATCGAAGACTTGCAGCCAGAGCTTGACCAAACGCTGCAGACCGACGGCTTGTTCGGCTGTCATCCGCTGGATCGTGCAAAGGTGTGCGGTCATGCAGGCAAGATCATCAACCCGGCGCCCAGGGCCCATTGTGTCGATATCGAGCAGGCCGGTGATCAAACCGTTCGCGACGAACAGTTGGCCTTCGTGAAAGTCGCCATGGGTTGGCTCTAGCCCCTGCTGCGCACCGGCCAGGCTTCCGGAAACCTGAGCGACCAGCCACCGTAACTGCGGATCCAGCACCGGCAGCGCGGCGGCGATCATCTCCGCGTACATTGCGATGGCACCGGTCCACGGTGGCCGGCGCGGCAGTTCAACCACGGCAGTTGGCAAGGAGTCGAGCAACATGATCATGCTCTCGGCTGTGCACGGCATCGCCTCGTCGAAGATCGCTTGGGTCAACGGGCGGCCCGGAAGCTCGTGAAGCACCAGAATGAAGTCTGCCGAAGCCGCTGCCACCAGCGCGGCTGGAAATCGAGCGCGGCGTAGCAACTCATGGCGCTGCAGCGTGGGTGCGTACGCAGATTCTCGTAGCACCTTGACGAAGAATGTTCGTGGGCCGCTGCTGGATTTGATCACGGCCTTGAGCACCGCACGGCGGCGCGGTCGATAGCTGATCATCTTTAGGCCGACGTGGTCGGCCTGCACTGGATGATCAAGAACGCGATGCTCGTTGAGCAGCGCGGCCAGTGCGTGGGGCACGGTCGCACGTTGCAAGCCCGGCAGATCAGGGTCGTTCGGGTACAGCCAGACCGCAACCTCACGTTCCCCATCACCGAAGATCACTGCACGTTCGTCATTGCCGCTGCGGCCTCCCGCTCGGGAGCTGACACCGAGCAGTTCGGTGCGGCGTCCGGTGGGCCAGTCAACGGCTGCCGAGTAGGTGGCCGTCGTCGAATGCCGTGGATTGGCGTCAATATGATCGAGCCGCCACGAGACAAGGCTGCCACCGGCGTGCTCCACCGCGGCCGATAGCAGCTCATTCACTTCGGCCGAAGTCAGCAGCGTCGACCCGTCGGGGTCACAGGCAACGGTCACGAACCCGATCTTTACACACCGCGGCCAGTACCAGTCCGCACCAGATGGAAGCATTGCTGTGTGACAGTCGTTCTCAGCATCCTGGCCGTGGTTGCCACAGTGCTCGCCGTGACGGCGTTGGCGAATCGGCTCAGGTTCTCCGCGCCGCTACTTCTCATGCTCGTCGGGATCGGGCTCTCCTTCCTGCCATTCGTAAACGTGCCTGAGCTGTCGGCTGAGGTCGTGTTGCTTGGCTTTCTGCCACCGTTGCTGTACGCCGCAGCCATCCGTACCTCGGTCATCGACTTCCGCGCGAATCGTCGATCCATCGCGCAGCTTTCGGTCCTACTCGTGGTCGTCACCGCCTTGGGTGTCGGCCTGATCACGTGGCTGATCTTGCCGGTGAGCTTTCCGGTGGCATTTGCCCTGGGTGCAGTCATGGCGCCACCCGATGCCATCGCGGCTACCACGATCGCCCGCCGGATCGGCCTGCCCCGCCGCGTGGTGACCATATTGGAGGGCGAGTCCTTGGTGAACGACGCAACCGCGATCACCTGCCTCAGAGTGGCGATTGTCGCCATCTCGGGCACTATCACGGCCACGCAGGCCACGGTCGGTTTTCTGATCGCCGCCCTCGGCGGGTTTGCGGTCGGCCTAGTAGTGGCGCTGGTGGTGATCCCCATCCGAATGCGGATCACTCAGCCCGTTTTTGATACAGCGATCTCGATCCTGGTGCCATTCGCCGCCTACCTGCCGGCGGAAACGCTGAACATCGGCGGCTTTCACGGCTCGGGTGTCATCGCCGTCGTGACGGCAGGCTTGATCCTCGGCCACAAGTCGCCAGTCATCCAGTCAGGCCAGTCCCGGCTAAGCGAGCGCGTGAACTGGGCAACCATCCAGTTCCTGCTCGAGAACACGGTCTTCTTGGTCATCGGCCTGCAGGCGCGCGGGATCGTCGAGGCCAACTCCGAATCCGAACTCTCCGGACCGCAGATCGCCGGGTTCTGCGCGGCGGTTCTGATTGGTGTCATTGCCATCAGGCTGCTCTGGGTCCTCGGCACACGTCCCTTGCTGTTCCGTCGCGACAAGGACATCGGCTCCGCGGCAGCCCCATTGTCACACGCATTGGTGATCGGCTGGGCGGGTTTGCGCGGGGTGGTCACCCTCGCCACAGCCTTCTTGATTCCCGAGGACGTGCCTTTCCGCGAGACGTTGATCTTCGCCGCAATGGTTGTCACCGCCGGAACTCTGCTGCTCCAGGGCCTCACGTTGCCGATCCTGGTCCGTGCGCTCAAGCTGCGCGGGCCGGATGCCCGCTCGGACGCCTTGCAGGCGGCCACCGTGATGCAGACATCCAGTAACGCCGCGATCGCCCATCTCGATGACGTTGTGGGCCCAGACGACGCACCGAGGACGGTAGAGATGCTGCGCGACCGCATCGCGTCCCGACCCGAGGCAATGTGGGAGAAGCTCGGCAGACCTGGCGACGACGAGACGCCGGCTGAGCAGTATCGGCGGCTGCGGCTGCGCACCATTGAAATCGAGCGGAACGAGGTGCTGAAGATCCGATCCAGCGGCACGGTTGACCACGACATCATCGAGCAGGTGCTCGGATCCTTCGACATCGAGGAGTCGATGCTGACGGTTGCGACGGAGCCGTCGGATCGGCTCGCCGAGGACCTGCCGGTCACCACGCCGACCGTTGCAGCCGGACCCTGCGGTCACCTTGAGAGCGCGCCCGCTGCAATCAACCCGAACGGTCCAGGCATCTGCGAGGACTGCATCCGCGAAGGCACGCGTACCGTGCACCTGCGCATCTGTCTCAGCTGCGGAAACGTCGGATGCTGCAACTCCTCAGTCGGGCGGCATGCGGAGCGGCACTTTAGGCATACCAGCCATCCGGTGGCACGAAGCTTCGAGCCGGGTGAGTCGTGGCGCTGGTGTTATCTCGATGAGCGGATCGGCTGATTCTTTGGGAGCTGCTCGCGCAATCGCGCGTGGAGCCCGCCTACTTCGTCATCGCTCGCAGAAGAAGACGCCTCCGCTCGCTCCTTCTCAGCACGGCGGCGCGCGATTTCCCGACACTCGCAGCTCTTTTGGGAGCGGCTCGCGCAATCGCGCGTGGAGCCCGCCTGCTTAGGCCACGCCGACTTTCGCGTAGACATCCGTCAGCGTGGCACTGGCCACCTCCCGGGCACGATCAGCGCCCTTGGCAAGGATGGACTCGAGCTCGCCGCGCTCCTCCATTAGCTCCAGCGTCCGATTGCGGTACGGGGTTGCAAAGGAAGTGACCACGTCAGCCACGGCGTTTTTGAGGTCTCCGTAACCGCGCCCGGCAAATTCCGCAACGAGCGCATCGACCGACGTGCCGGTCAGCGCCCAAAGGATGGTCAGCAGATTGGAGATGCCGGGCTTGTTGACCTCATCGAAGATGATCTCCCGGCCCGAGTCGGTAACCGCGGATTTGATCTTGCGGATGTTGATCGCCGGATCATCCAGCAGCTCGATGATGCCAGTCGGCGACGACAGCGATTTGCTCATTTTCGTCCCCGGCTCGGCAAGATCAGCAATTCTGCCGACGGAGGGCAAGATGTACGGCTCGGGAACGACGAATGTCGGCCCGTACCGTGAGTTGAAGCGTTCTGCAAGATCACGAGTGAGCTCAAGATGCTGTCGCTGGTCCTCCCCCACAGGTACCTGATCGGTTTGGTACAGCAAGATGTCGGCGGCCATCAGCACCGGATAGGTGAAGAGCCCGACGTTGGTGGCCTCTGGCCCCATCTTGGCGGCCTTGTCCTTGAACTGCGTCATCCGCTGAGCTTGGCCGAAGCCGGTGATGCAGCCCAGTACCCAGCTGAGCTGAGTGTGCTCTGGCACCTGAGACTGCAGGAACACAGTGGCTTTCGCTGGGTCGATTCCTGCCGCGAGCAGCTGCGCCGCACTGCGCAGCGTGCGCTCTCGGAGCAGTTCCGGCGCCGTCGCGACGGTGAGCGCGTGCAGATCGGCGATTCCGTAAAAGGCTTCATGATCTTCTTGCAGTGGGACCCATTGGCGTAGCGCTCCCAGGAAGTTGCCGAGGTGGAGTGAGTCCGCGGTGGGCTGGGCAAGAGAGAGTACGCGCGGCCTGCCAGCACCATTGTGTGGAGCCATGAGATACAGCTGTTCCTTTCCAGATCGCGCGCCGCCATGCGCGTCCGCGCCATTGTTCCATGCGCGCCATCGTCCCTCGGAGCCCTTTTCCAGCGCTCGCCCGCTTCAAGAACCTCTTGCTGGCGATTCCGCTAAGGCGAGGCGGCGGCGAACTCCTCTCCGTCCTGCCGGTGGACGACAAAGGCGGCGGCCCGGCGTCCATCCAGCTCGCTGACCCGAAGCTCCACCTGAGCCAGCTCCTCGTCGTGCGAGTCGGTCGAGGCGAGTTCAAGCGAAATCGCATCGCCAACGCTGGGCAGCTGCCCAAGCCGGGCCATGAAGAAGCCGGCCAGCGTGTCGTACGGGCCCTCCGGCAACACTAGACCGGTCTTCTCAGCGAAATCGTCCAGCGTGGTCAGCCCCTCGATCACCATGTCTCCGCGGGCGCTAATCCGTTCCTCGGTGACCACGTCATATTCATCAGTGATGTCACCGACGAGCTCCTCGACCAGGTCCTCCATGGTCACGATGCCCGCTGTGCCGCCGTACTCGTCCAACACCATCGCCAGGTGCGACGAGCTACGACGCATGTCGCTCAATGCTCGGAGCACCCGCACGGTGTCAGGCATGGAAAGCACCGTGCGGGCGAGCTCGGCTACAGGCGTGGTCCGAGAGCTGACATCAGGATCGAGCAGGTCCCGGACATGAACGAAGCCGATGATGTCGTCGGCGGAATCGCCTATCACCGGATAACGTGAGTGCGGCGCCTTGAGCAACTCGCGTACCGCGCGGTGCGCAGGCATGTCACCTGGAAGGAAGTCCACCTCAGTCCGGGGTACCATCACCTCGCGGAGGCTGCGCTCACCGGCCGCGAAGACATCGTCGACAATCCGACGCTCCTCGTCGCCAAGCGTTGTCGAGCCGCTCACCATGGTGCGGAGCTCCTCATTCGTCACTTCCTCACGGGAGACCTTCGGGTCGCCACCCAGGATCCGCACCAAGACATTTGTCGAGACGCCCAGCAGCCAGATCAAGGGCCGAGCGGCCCGGGCGGTGAAATCCACCAGGGGCGCCATCGTGAGAGCGACCCCTTCGGCGCGCTGCAACGCCAGCCGCTTCGCGGTCAGCTCGCCAATCACGATCGAGACGTAGGAGATCACGATGGTGATCAACACCAGTGAGATCGTGCCGGCGACGCCGGCGCCCAGGCCGAGCCGCTCCAACAGCAGTGCCAGATCGCCAGACAGCCGGTCGGCGCCGAAGGCCGCGGCAAGGAAACCCGACAACGTGACCCCGACCTGGACTGCAGACAAAAAGAGGTTCGGATTAGCTGTCAACTTTGCGACCAGCTGCCCCCGCTTGCCGCGGTGAGCAAGCTGCTGGATCTGGCTCTCGCGGAGTGAGACCAAGGCGAACTCGGCGGCGACAAAGACGCCCCCGATGATCACCAGCAGCAAGATCAGCAGGATATTGAGAACGACACTAGTCATCGCAGCATGGGCTCAAGGATCTGTCACTGTCGGCGTCGCCGCTCATCTCAGCAAGCGTAGTGAAGTGGCATCCTCCGGGCATGGTCGGTGCCAAGAACCTGTTGCCACACCGTCGCATCGCTAGGTTGGATGAAGCTCATGGCGGATGCGAATCCAGCTGCGCTTGCAACGGCGCGGAACTTCCCGGAGGGGGTGCCGGTTCTGATTGACGCGGAGGCCGGCGTCACGCTGCGCGCGCCAGGTCGCAGCGATCTAGCAGGGATAGTGGAGCAGTGCCGCGACCCCGAGACAATCCGCTGGACCAGTGTGCCGACTCCGGAGGATGGCTACCAGCTCAGAGACGCCGAGGAGTTTCTTGCACTGACCACTTCCGGCTGGACCAGCGGTGAACGACTCGGCTGGACCATCCAGGCTCAGCGAGGCTCCGAACGTGGCTTCTGTGGCAGCATCGACCTTCACCTTGGAGGGGAGGGTGTCGCCGATGTTGGCTTTGGCCTGCATCCGGAGGCGCGTGGTCGCTCGATCATGACTGCGGCGTTGCAGTTGGTCTGCAGCTACGGGTTCGAGATTGCCGGGTTACAGGTCATTCGCTGGCGTGCGCTGGTCGGCAATTGGGCGTCGCGACGTGTTGCGGCGAATGTCGGCTTCATCTTCGACGGCAGCGTCCGGCGCCTGTTGACGCGGCGAGGTGAATTGCTGGACGGCTGGATCGCAACACTGACCCGCGAGGACACCCGGGTGCCGCAGCAATGGCTGCATCCGGTCGAGCTGGAGGGCGACGGGATCCGACTGCGGGCATTCGGTGTATCTGATGTTGATCGCATCGTCGAGGCCTGCTCCGATCCCCTTACGGGCCATTGGCTGGTTTCGATGCCACGGCCGTACCAGCGCCACAACGCCCTCGCTTACCTAGAGTCCCTTCGCGAGCTGGCCGCGCGAGGGATCGGCGTCACCTGGTGCCTGGCTGATCCGGAGAACGACCGTTGCCTGAGCTCAATCAGCCTGGATGGTCTCCACACTTACGCCAGGCGAGGCGAGATCGGCTATTGGGCGCATCCGGACGCGCGCGGCCGCGGCGTCGTGACCGAGGCTGTGCGGCTAGTGACTCGATACGCCAAGGAGACTGGCCTCGCGACGTCACTCATCATTCGTTGCGCGCGCGGTAATAC
>JBKOZG010000436.1:0-7822 GCA_046725775.1 Actinomycetota bacterium
GTGCCTGGCCCCAAGAACCCGTCGTATGCGCCGACGACCAAGCCGATCACCGCCGCCAGTCCGTAGTGTCCGCGCCCCGGGTGCTTCCGTATTGAGACCATGCCCAGCTGCGGGCGTCGCCAGACGTAAAGGCCCACTCCAATCAGTGCGATCAACACAATCGGAGTGAAGGCGTCCCTCGGCAGCAACCTAGCCAGTGATGCCCCGACTGCGGATCCGATGGCTGAAGCGACGACCAGGGGGGCCACCGTCCGCCAGTCAAGCGGGATCCTGAGGGCATAAGTCAGCGAGCTGGTCGCCGTCCCGCAGAATGAGGAGATCTTGTTCGTGCCCAAGATCACTGCCGGTGGCGTGCTGCTCGGCAGTCCGATCAGCAGGGCTGGCAGCTGGATCAGCCCACCGCCGCCGACTACGGCATCAACCCACCCCGCGACGAAGGCGGCGAGGATCAGCGCCGCTAGTGACAGAGCGGAGAGGTCCGGCAAACGAGGGCCTCAGCCCAGCCGGGTTGGGCCGTGCACCGCCGCAAGGATTTCTCCGAGTGCGTCCTCAACAGCGACCTCGACATGCTCGCCGCTGCTTCTATCCCGCACTTCGATCACACCGTTCGCCAGGCCACGACCGACCACAACTATCGTCGGCATCCCCATGATCTCGGAGTCGGCGAATTTGACGCCCGGGCTTACGCTGCGGTCGTCCAGCAAGACCAAGACGCCAGCCTCGTCCAGCTGAACGGAGAGATCGGCAGCTGCCGTGGTCACCAGGTTGTCCTTACCGGCCGCCACTATGTGCACATCGAACGGTGCCAGTTCTCGCGGCCAGCAGAGTCCCCTGTCGTCGCAGGTTCCCTCGGCTACGGCCGCAACAGCTCGCGAAACACCCACTCCGTAAGAGCCCATCGTCACCGTGACAAGCCGGCCGTTCTGATCGAGCACCTTGAGTCCCAAGGCCTCGGCGTACTTGCGCCCAAGCTGGAAGATGTGTCCCATTTCGATCCCGCGAGCCAATGTCAGTGGGCCAGAGCCGTCCGGAGCCGGGTCACCTTCCCGAATCTCGGCCGCCTCGATGACGCCGTCAGCCGCGAAGTCCCGCCCGCAGGTGAGGTCGAAGACATGGCGACCATCCTCATTCGCTCCAGTTACCCAGCGAGTTCCGGCCACGACCCGCGGATCCACCAGATACCTGATCCTGGTGGTCGACCCCTCGCCAAGTATCACGGCTGCGTGCTGACCAGAGCTGTCGAATTGAACCGGGCCGATGTAGCCCTTCACAAGTTCCGGGCGGGCGGCGAAATCCTTATCACTGAAAGGCTCCGCCTGGGCTGGCGCCAAGTGAGCCGCGAGCCGTCTCAGATCGAGTTCACGATCTCCTGGCACGCCGATCACCAGCGGATGGCGCGCGCCATCCACCTCGGTGATCATCAGCACCACGTTCTTCAATGTGTCACTGGCCTGCCAGGGTCGATCGGGCCGCGAAAAGCGGGCGTTGGCCAGATCAACCAGGGTTTCGATCGTCGGGGTATTCGGCGTGTCCTCGACATGAGCAGCAGGTGCATCGTCGTACGGCCGCGGCGCCGGAGGCCTTGTGCGCACGGCCTCCACATTGGCCGCGTAACCGCCAGGTGAGCGTACGAAGCTGTCCTCACCGTTCTCGGCGATGGCCAGAAACTCCTCACTCGCCGAGCCGCCCATCGCCCCTGACATCGCGTGCACGATGACGTACTCGAAGCCGAGCCGGTTAAAGATCTTGATATAGGCGTCACGATGCGCGGCGTATGACTTCGCCAAACCCTCATCGTCGATGTCGAAGGAATAGGAATCCTTCATGACGAACTCACGTCCGCGGAGCAGTCCGGCCCGCGGGCGTGCTTCGTCGCGGTATTTGGTCTGAATCTGATAGAGCGACAGCGGCAGGTCCTTGTAGGAGGAGTACAAGTCTTTGACCAGAAGGGTGAACATCTCCTCATGGGTCGGACCTAGGAGGTATTCAGCACCCTTCCGGTCGCGCAACCGAAAGACGCCCTCGCCATACTCGGTCCAGCGCCCGGTGGCCTCATAAGGCTCCTTGGGGAGCAGCGCCGGAAAGTGCACCTCCTGAGCGCCGATCGCGTTCATCTCCTCGCGTACGATGCGCTCCACGTTGCGCAGCACTCGGTAACCCAGAGGCAGCCAGCTGTATATGCCTGGAGCGGCGCGGCGGATGTAACCAGCACGCACCAACCAGCGATGGCTGGGCACCTCGGCATCGGCTGGATCCTCGCGCAACGTGCGTACGAACAGCTCCGACATTAGCGTGATCACCCGAGCACTGTATTAGCCGGATCAGGGCCTTACGACAACTACCACTCTGCTACCCCTGGATCAACCCAGCCGATGCTTCCGCATCACAACTGCGCTGGTGCATCGCTGCGCATCCAGCAGCCGGTTGCGGAATGATCCCTTGGCCGTCTTCAGTGCCGTCGAGACTTGATAAAGCCGCGCCGGCCTGCCCGGCTGGAAGCGAGTGACAAGAGTGGGAATGTATTCAGCCTTGCTTACCGTGAAGCGCACATTCCCGACGCGAGTGAAGGTGAACCGCCCGGTCGCAGCTTCGTAGCCACGCGGCGCGTTAGTCGCGTGCTGGGCGACCGTGTTTCCACCTCCGTAGAGCACCCACTTCTTGTTCACCTTGGTCCAAGGCTGCACCACATGGGCATGGTGCATGTACACAAGATCAACATCAGACGATGCTGTGAGAGCACGTGCGAGCGCGACTTGCTGCGCGTCCTTCCTGGTGGAGTACTCGGTTCCCGCATGTACGGCGGCTATCACAATGTCTGCTCCGGCTGCTCGAGCCCGATGCGCCTGGCCGAGCAGGTTTCTGGCACTCAGCCGCTGTACAGCCCATGGCTTCCCCTGCGGCACAGGCAGGCCGTTCAGGCTGAAGGTGGCCGCGACGACTGCGATCTTGACGCCTGCCGGGTTGTGAAGATCGTCGGTCGCTCCGCTTCGATCTTGCTGCGAGCCGTACCGACGTGCACGGTTTTGGCCCATCAAGCTCATCGAGGGTGCGCCCCAGACCCGCGAAGCCCTGATCAACAGCATGGTTGGAAGCTGTCGTGCACATGTCGTAGCCCGTGGCGGCAATGGCCCGGACAACATGCGGCGGCACGGCAAAAAGCGGAAAGTTTCGGTACGGCCCGGGCAACTTCGCGAGGGGCACTTCCTCGTGGCAGATCGCCACGTCGGCCGACGCAATGACCGGCTTCATGCCTGCCGGCAGCGGTGCCGTTCATCACCGCTGTCACGCTCGTCCGTCGGGGCTCGGAAGTCGACGGCGGCGTCGGCTGACCGGATGTGGGCTCGGGGTTGAGGTCTTCAGCGTTACGGTCGGGCTCGATTCCGCCCCATGCCCGCCAGCCCGCCGGTAACCGAGCCCGACAGCATGATCAACATCCCTATCCCGACCGCCGCGAGCCGCATCCGACTGACCCCTAGAAGTGGATCGTCGCGAACTCGCCGACCTCGGTGAAACCCACTCTGGCGTACGTCGCACGCGCCGGCAGGTTGTAGTCATTGACATAAAGCGAAACGGTGGGCACGACCGTACGCGCTAGCTGGACGACAGCCGCCATCGCCGGAGCCGCCAGCCCTCTGCCACGCAGCTCAGGTTCCAGCCAAACGCCCTGCACTTGGCAGACTGATCCGGACACGGAGCCGAGGTCGGCCTTAAAGAGCACCCGATCGCCATCAAAGATGCCGAACGCACGACCCGAGGCGATCAACTGCCTAACGTAGAAGCGGTACCCGGCGGGATTGCCCTGCACCGGCGAGACACCGATCTCCTCGGTGTACATCTTCACCGCCGCATCCGTGTAGGCATCCCACTGATCGAGGGTGACCCGACGTACCCGCCGGTCGGCAGGTATCGCGGGTGGCGAAGTGATCGCCAGCACGGGCTGGTGCGGCCGCACATCGCGAACCTCACTCCAGGCGGAACCCCAGCGATCCGAGAGCCGGTGCCACAGCTCCAGCGCCACCTGCGACGGGCCAATGATCGATGCGCACATGCGTTGCGGACCGGCGAACTCAGCCCAGGCGTCAAGTGCTTCTTCGCCAGCGTTGACCGGCACCAGATTGGACCCGGCATGGCACAGCGCACGGAGCAGTCCGCCTCGCTCATAACCCCAGACAGGACAGCCGAGGCTTGCCTGCTCGAGACCGGCGGCACGCACCCGTGACGCGACGAAGACGTTCTCGATTGGGTTAGCAGACAGCAGCCGGATAGCCGCGGGCAAGTCGCCACGATTCAGCACCCGCACTGAACCCTCCCGGGTCCATCGGGAGGCAATCGTGCCGGCGACCTTGTGCATGCTCAGCGCACACTGACCTCGGGCGCACCGGCCCCGGCGGGCATGGATTCCGCGAGTCGCATCGCCTCATCAATAAGGGTTTCGACGATGTCGGCCTCTTTCACCGTCTTGATCACCTCACCGCGGACGAAGATCTGGCCTTTGCCGTTACCAGAAGCAACCCCGAGATCCGCCTCGCGCGCCTCTCCGGGTCCGTTGACTACACAACCCATCACAGCAACTCGGAGCGGCACCTCCAGCCCTTCCAACCCAGCAGTTACCTCGTCGGCGAGCTTATAGACATCAACCTGGGCCCGGCCGCAGGAGGGGCAGGACACGATCTCCAGATGGCGCGGACGAAGGTTTAGGGACTCCAGGATCTTGATGCCAACCTTGACTTCCTCGACCGGAGGTGCCGACAGGGATACCCGGATAGTGTCACCAATACCTTTGGAGAGCAGCGCACCGAAGGCGACCGCAGATTTGATGGTCCCCTGGAAGGCAGGCCCGGCCTCGGTCACACCGAGATGCAGCGGGTAGTCAGAGGCCTCCGCTAGCAGCTCGTACGCGCGCACCATGACAACCGGGTCGCTGTGCTTGACCGAGATCTTGAAGTCTCGGAAGTCGTGTTCTTCAAAGAGGCTTGCTTCCCACAAGGCTGACTCGACCAGTGCCTCGGGAGTCGCCTTGCCGTACTTGGCGAGGAGACGCTTGTCTAGCGATCCAGCGTTGACACCGATCCTGATAGAGCATCCAGCGTCAGCAGCGGCCTTTGCGATCTCCTTGACCTGATCATCGAAAGCTCGAATGTTGCCAGGATTGACGCGTACACCAGCGCATCCGGCATCGATCGCCGCGAACACGTATCTGGGCTGGAAGTGGATGTCGGCGATGACAGGGATCTGGGATTTCTTGGCAATCACCGGCAAGGCGTCGGCGTCGTCCTGACTCGGTACGGCAACTCGGACGATGTCGCAGCCGGTAGCGGTCAGCTCGGCAATCTGCTGCAGCGTGGTATTGATGTCTGCGGTCAGAGTCGTAGTCATTGACTGCACACTGATCGGTGCATCGCCGCCAACGGCGACCTTGCCGACTCTGATCTGGCGACTCGTGCGGCGCGACCCGAGAGTGGGTGGAGGAAGCGTAGGCAGACCCAGGTCGATGCTCATAACGCCTTTCATCGCGAGTTTCGGCTGACTGCGCTGGTTCGGCTCAACCGACGATCCAGCCTAACGTGCCTCGGCCAGTGGGGAGACTTTCACTTGACTAGTCGAGATCTGAACGTGCTCCAGGCGAATACCGCGGTGTTGAGCAGGACGAGTACCAGTAAGCTCGGCGCGATCACCTGGGATCCGAACGGCCCTATGAGAAGTCCGATCAGCGCCGGTAGGGTTGCTGATCCGGCAGCCGACGCTGCACTTTGGAGACCTATGGCTCGGTCTGTCCAGGCGGCGCCCACCCGCTCCGGTGTGGTGAGGGTCAATAGTGGGAACATCGGTGCGGCACACAGCCCAAGCAACACGACGCCACCGACGGCCGCGAATCCGGGCAACAGCAACAGGGTGGCACCGACTCCCATCCCAGCTTGACAGGCCACCAGCACCGGGCGCGGACCGGTCCGTGTGGCCACCGGCCCCAGTACGACACGTCCAAGGAGCAGGGCGACCCAGTATCCCGACACTGCTGCGGCGGCGACACCAGATGGGACAGCGCGCGCGTCCGTGAGGAACAGGTAGGCCCAGAGCGCTGTACCCGACTCCACTCCGGTCTGCAGCGCAAATACCGATACTCCGGACCAGATCGCGGCCGGAAGACGCAGCCCGGCTCTCAAACCTGATCCTGGCTGCCCAGACGACTTCGGCAAGGGCCGTTGCGGTGTCTGCCACAGGTGGCTGGTCAGCGCGAAGACCACAGTCAGCCCTGCCTGCAGCGCAGCGACCAAGGCGAACGCCCACCGCCACGAGAGACCGGCCGCCGCCGTTGCCACGAACAGCAGTGGCCCAGCTGCTGCACCTAACCCATAAACGGCGTGCAGCCAGGTGATTTGTCGGGCGTTGAAGTGTCCAGCCGCGAAAGCGTTGAGGGCGGCGTCGATCGCCCCCGAGCCTGCCGCCAGCACGACAGCAGCGACGACGAACACCCAAAACGCGGGCGCCAACGACTGCGCCGACAGCGCCAGCGCGTACAAGCCGATGCTGCCGGCGAGAATGCGGCCGAGCCCGAAGCTGGTCAGCAGCACACCTGTCGAGGCGCTGGAGAGCATCGAGCTGACGACGGCAAACGGCAGCACCAAACCCAGCGCTCCGACGGGTTGTCCGAAGCTGACGCTCATCGACGGCCAGGACACTCCGAGCAAGCCGTCGGGCAGGGAAATACCAAGAAAGGCAAGATAGGCAAGCAAAAGCAGGGGCACGAACCACTCCGAGCGCAGGACTGCCGAACGAGCGCTACCTCGCTAACGATCCGGGGCAGCACGCGACAACACGTTGGCAAGAGACCGTGTCAGCGCATGCCGGTGCGGCCGGGTCGCACCCCACACTCCTCGCTGTTGCTCGACACCTCTGAACGCCTCTCAGTGAGGTTGCTCTGCGCGGCCAGTGTATTCAGCTGAGCCGCTGCCCGCGATCCGACCGCGACTTCGGTTCGATGATGCCGGGCGGCGCCCAGCGCAGGCGAAGGGTGGAGTGGAACGCTGGAGGGCATGACCATCGACGAGATCATCAGCTTCGTGGACGGACTTGATGGAGTGCTCACTCTTAGGCCAGGACCGGGCGACGGCACGCCGGAGATCGCCTGGGGCGACGCGTTCTTCTACTACTCCCCGAACGGGGTTGTGCCGCAGAGAACTCAGCCGTTTGCGACGATCGTGACCAAGGACTACCCCGGCGACGACACCTCCGAGCTGAATGGTCCCGAGGCGTTCCGCGTCAACGTCGCGGCAGGCAGGGAAGCTTTCGTCTACTGGACCGGCCGCTCCCCGCGAAGCTCAGCCGCGAGCACCGGCGACCCCAGCGGCGCCGATGTGGTGATCGCTCATCCTGTGTACGGCTCCCTGGGGTGGCTTGCGGTAAAGAATCCGGGCGAACGAACAGATCAACCATTGCAGGAATTACTGCATACCGCCTATCAGCTCGCACGCTCTCGCTACGAACGACGAGCTAGCCCGAAGTCGAGCTAGGGCCGCGCTTCAAGCAGGATTTCCCCGACGAATGCAGGTGGGGTCCGCATAACGCTGGACCCATGACGGATAGCGCAAACCACGCCGTAGTGCTCGGCGCGAGCGTCGGCGGACCCACTGCGGCAGAACGCCTTTGACCCGTTCTGTGACGCGCCCATTCGCCACATCGACCACATCACCCGCCACAGCGAAGGCGGATCCACCACCTTCACCAACGGGCGCGGCGTCTGCGCCCGCGGCAACTACATACGCGAAATGCCCGGCTGGCGGATCAAACCCACCGACTGCCGTAACCAGGGCGAGCCGCACAAGAT
>JBKOZG010000135.1:0-7180 GCA_046725775.1 Actinomycetota bacterium
GCCAGCCCGACACCGCCACCGATCACAGGCAACGACACGACATGAGCGGGGAGAAACCGTGGCCGTCACCGGGGAGATTCCGTGACCGCCAACGGGGAGATTAGCTGTCCGCTGATGGGGAGAATTTCACGTCCGCTGACACGCACACGCGGTGGTGGCGTTGCTGACGTCACGAGCCAACCTCGAACCATCGAAGTCAAAGCTTTTGGAGGAGTCGCCCGCGGTCAGGATCCGTGGCTAGAGACGACCCAGGTTGACGCGGCGCTCACCGACACAGACTTTTGGGTACGTAGTTGAGAACATCGCCCAAGGCGATCCGGCCGAATTTCGGTTGGCGATGATCGGCGGCCAACGGCTGGCGCCTTGCTCCGGCGTCGGCGCGAACGCCGATACTTCGAGGTGCCCTGGCCAGTGGGTGACTACGACAGTGATCCACGCCGAGCAATGAACCACTAGGTCAGAGCCTTCGAGGTTTGCTGACCGAAATCGCGAGTGTTCCACCCGGCTCGGGTCCCCCTGATTGCCCTGCGTGGCCTTGATGCTCCCGGTCGCTTCCTTGACCGCCTGCATCTCGCCGGTCAGCAACGCCACGGCGGTCAGTTCTCCGCCGAACAGCAGGACGAAGGCGCGTGAGGCCAGGGCGAGCGGAAGCTCGCTCAGCGCCCCGGTCTCGCGGGCAGGCTGGATGTGCCGGGCGGTGACCCTGTCCCAGCGATCGTAATCCCAGACCCGCATCGCGGTGACGGACGCCAAATGCGGAGCCGACCCCGACAAGCGGGAAGTGATCACCGGCGGTCGATGAAGTCAGCGATTAGGGTCGGGTTCTGTTAGTTGCCGCATCAGTGTCGTCAGATCCGAGCAGATCCACTCCTCGGCTAGCTGTCCATCGACGACGCGATAAAGCTCCAGGCTAGTAAAGACGACATCGCGGCCGGTTGGTGCGATGCCCAAGAACTCCCCGCCATGACTGCCGCGAAAACGTGAGTCGGACAGCAACCCGGGCGAAGATGTCGTCGATCTGAGCTTGGATGCCCGGAAATGCCATCTGCATCACCTCGGCGTTACTCTTCCACGCTTCCCGTCCGCGCATCTGAATCGGCATACCCGCGAGATTTATGGCGAAATCAGTCGCACGCGTCGGGAGTTGAATCGCGCGATGGCGAACGCAAGCACTCCCGCCGTGCGCGACGAATTGACCTTGGTTGTTCAGCGTGGTGGCAACGACTTGAGGAAGCGTAATCGGCAGTCTCGACGCCGATCCAGCTTAGTTTCGGACTAGGGATTCTTCCCGCTGAAGGTGCTGATGGGATAGCTCGGCACCGCGAGTTCGACGCGCAGGCGGCGTGACCGGAAAGCTGGGACACCTGCTGAACCCGGAATCGATGACGAGGACTGTAGGCCGGTCCTGGCATGGGACGACGACCGCGGCCGCGGCGCCAACGCCCGCATCGTGCGAAAGCTGCAGCCGGGCGAGTACTGGCTCTCCGTGCGCCATAAAGACGGCAACGCGACTGGTGCCTACTCTGTGTGCGTCACTACTCGGGGCTGATGATCTTTAGCTATCCGGTGCTTGACGGACTGGTCCGGACGCTGAGCTAGCAGAAGATGATCACCACCAGGCTTTGTTCGGCCAGGAGTGAGCGGTCCGCCGTGCCAGTGCTCGATTCTCGTCAAGTCCGCAACGTCGAGGCGTGAGAGCTTACGTGGTTGGTTAACGGGTTTGCCCAGCGGAACGACGCAGGCAACGGCGTACGTCTCAGGGATCCCGAGTAACTGGCAGATCCGCGGTTCTTCCGCCACGGCCATGGTCGTGATCGTTCCACCGAAACCTTCGTTTCGCGCCGCGAGCAGGATGTTCCATACCAGCGGATAAACCGAAGCCCCTCCGACGATGCCAACACGATCGAGCCCCTTGTCGAGCGCAGCCACAACCCGGAGGTCAACGCACACCACAAGAACGACTCCCGCCTGCAGGAGCGGAGCTGTGAAGCTTTCGGGAACCTCGGCCGCCGCAATCTCATCGTCGGACACCCTGCTTGGATAGATGGTGTTCCAGGGGTTCTCCCCGGCTTGCCGCTGCGCAACGTACTTCTTGGTCGCTGGAATCGTCAGTTCCACCAGCGCCTGTCTGGTGTCCGGATCCCGAATGATCACGAGCCGTGTACCCTGCCGGTTGCCGCCGCTCGGAGCGAACCGCGCGTTGTCGAGGATGGTGTACAGGATCTCATCTGGCAACGGGTCATTGGTGAAGTGACGCACCGCGGACGTTGTGCGCATGACCTCATAAAGTTCCACGACGCTTCTCCTCTTGAGCGATTGCCACAGCGTGCCCTCGTGGGCTAAGAGCCAATCCAATTTTGTGGTTATGCAGGGCAAGCCGGCAGTTTGTAGAAGCCTCGGCGTCATCCTGCGGATCGTTGCCTGTAATTCCGCCGCCGCTCGTCGCTCCCCTCCGCGAACGCGGAGCGGGCGTCCTCCAAGGGGATCGTCCACCGGGCACCTGGGCGACGCGCCCAGTAGCGGTACGGGCGGGCAGTCGATGTAGGTCTCAGTATCGACCAGCATGCCGTGGGCAAGCTCGAGAGCAGGGTCTGCGGGTCGTTCAGGTCAGGATCCCCGATGGGTCAGATCGTGGCTGAGTTGGAGCCGGCAATGCTCATCGGTGTGTTGAAAGCGGCTCTCCCAGGCTTGGGGTGAGATCTTGCCGCCTCCCGTGCGCCGCTGCGTCGCGCGAAGCTGTGAGGCGATCCATATCCAGCTGCTACCTGGTCCAGCGTTGCGATCATCTGCAGGCCTGTTGCGTCTCGCACCACCCGATGATTTCCGCAATCTGATGCGAGGCGACACGGCTCGAGGCTGCGAACTCGGCCAAGATGCTGGCGCGCCCCTCGACGCCGATTCGTTCGAGTTCGTCAGCCAATCGGTCATCAATCACGAAGTAACTCAGAGTTCGGCCGACGGCACTTCCACTGTCGCGGTCGCGAATCCGCCCCAGGCACGCCGAGTCGGCGTGTCGTCGCCGAGGGTCCGCTGATCGGCAAGTGACAGCCCACAGGATCGGAGCAGTTCGGCCAGCCGTTCGCGGGAGGGCGGAGTGCTGGCGACGCCAAACTTCAGCGTTTCGCCCGTTGCCCTTGTGGCGGTCCTCCCGTAACGCCAATAGAGGGCCCGTGACTCAAGGGCTTCGGTGGTGAAGTAGTCAAACGCGACCACGCTGCCCTGCGCCGTCGAAGCGATTTTCCGCAGGGAATCTTCGACGGCCTCCCGGGTGAGGTACATGGTCACGCCTTCCCATAGGAACAGTGTTCGCTCGCCAGGGGCAAATCCCGCCGTGGACAGGCAGGCCAACCAGTCGTCGTTCTCGAAGTCCGCCGCAACGAATGTCACGGCGCTGGAATCTATGCCAACCTTCTGCAGTGTCTCGCGCTTGACCATCTGCGTTTGTGGAGAATCAACCTCGAACACCCGCACCCGGGTATCGCTCGGCAGCCGGTAGGCGCGGGTGTCGAAACCCGCACCGAGGATGACAAACTGCGCGACGTCGGGTAGGTACCGGTCGACCGCGGCGTCGAAAAACCAGATGCGCGCCGAGGCCTCGTACTGAGGGGGCACATCGCCCTCGAAGGGGTATCGGAAAGCGCGCGGCACGTACCCGGTGACCCGGTGCGCAAGCAGCACCGGACCAGTCGTCAGGCGCAACCCCAGGCGCGGGACACCCGGCAGGACCCGCATCAGCCGATCCGCTGCCTCGTCCTGCCGTGTCCCGAAGTTGTGCTCAGAGAACCGGGCAGACAGCGGCCCCTGTGCCGTCACGGACACCCCCGAGCGTCCTGCGGCAAACAACCTGCCCACCCACACGAGGTAGCCGACCAGAATCACCGGAGACATCAGCGCGCAGAGAAGGTAGAACCCAACACGTGAGACACGCCTGCGCATATGCCCCCTGAAGCCTTCTTCGCGGCCACATGCCACGTTACGCCGCTGGCCACGGCGCCTGACCGGAGAAACACGGTTCTAGGGGCCGGGCCCAAGTGGGTTGGTCAACTCCGGACCCGATCTCCTCCGCCAAACCCGTCAGCACCGACGCCCGCCAGCAGCGGCCGGGATGCGGAAGCGCCGCGTCGACCAACATCACGGCCGTCACCGGGAACGGCGCCCCGCATACCCGCGAGATGCAGAGAGGCTGGAGCCGTGCGTGCATCTGAAGCGATCGGTGCAACTCCTTCCTCCACGTCAACCTAGGACCGCACCAGGGTCCTTCTATGACGGCATGGACCCAGCAGCCTCCTCACTGGTCGCGTGCAGGCACAGTCAGCCGCGGCTAGGCCTGCTCCGCCAATTCGTCGCCTGGTAGGGATCGGTGATCTCTCGCAGCATTGTCAGCGCCTCTCGAAGCTGCGCCGTCCTGGTCTCGCCCAGATGCGCGGTCCATCGCGCCTCAACCTCGGCGACCACACTCATGCTGGCCTGCACCGCTGCGGCGCCACGCGGGGCGACGCGAACCAAGCGCGCACGACCATCCCGCGGATCGGGCGTCCGCTCAACATAGCCGGCGCGCTCGAGCTGGTCGACCAAGAAACCTACTGTCTGCTTTGTCAGAACGGCCGCCTCGGCCAGGTCGGTGATCCGCGACCCATCCTGGTCTATCCGTTGGAACACCCTCGCCTGGGCGAGTGTGATGGGGTAGCCGGCTGCAGCCAGCGCCTCGAGGACCGCCTTCTCCATCGCACGGTACGGGATGAACAGCAGCAGACCAAGGTTCAACTCGTCCTGCGTACCGGGAGCCGAGTCCGGCGCTTCGTCCTGCAAGCTCGCCACCACCTCTTGATTACTGATAGATCCAAGCAACTAGTCAGATAATCATACTAAATGGCTCTCTTTCCTAATGCCAGCAACAGGTCCGGCGCTCGCCTGGGGCTGTAGGTCGCGGGTTGACATTAGTCAGACTATCTGACTAGAATCGTCAGATCATCTTACCAACTCAGAGTTTAGTCAATCGAGGGGGCGTAGAAGTTGTTTCAGATGAAGCGTCCACCGGCTGGCAGCCTCAACCTCGCATCCTCCGAGCCCGACTCAAGCCAACCTAGATTGGCTGGGTGGCGCCACGCACATCCACACAGCGAGCCCAAGGAGGCTTGATGGATCGAGAGGAAAGCTGGCGGGTGATTACTGAGCAGCGGCTGGGCCTTGCTCGGCTGCTCGAGCGGCTGTCCGACGACGAGTGGGAGCAGCCCTCGATGTGTGCCGGATGGCGCGTCCGCGACGTCGCAGCGCATGTGTCATTGGTGACCCTGCCGCCATCACCAGGCAGCATGCTCGTGGATCTCATCCGAGCCCGCGGCAACTTTCACCAGCTGAACACCCTGGGCAGCCGCCGTCGGGCGGAGCGCGCGCCAGAACAGCTGATCGCAGACCTTCGCCAGCACGCTGGCTCGCGCAAAATCCCCGTCGTGTCTGACCAGCGCAATGTCCTCTTCGATCTTCTCGTCCATGTGCAAGACATTGCCATCCCGCTCGGCATTGACGTGCCGATGCCTGTCGTTCCCGCGGCTGCCGGAGCCACCCGCGTTTGGTCGATGGGATGGCCATTCTGGGCACGCCGCCGACTCCGCGGGCTGCGGCTGGGCGCCACCGACACCGACTGGTCTGCCGGCGCCGGGGCAGAACTGCGAGGACCGATCCGAATGCTCCTGCTGCTATTGACCGGGCGCACCATGACCGCGCTGCCGCATCTGTCAGGGCCCGGCGTGGAGACAATCATTGAGCGCTCCGGGATGCCGCGTGCCGAGGCTGACCAAAGCTGATCATCCAGCGTCCACGACAAGCCACCAGGACCCAATACCAAGGAGGAGGTTGCAGGATGTACGGGGTCATTACGACTATCCCAGCACCCGTCGAGACATACGACGCAGTGCATGCCGAGTGGCTCAAGCGAGTCGGCGCGACCGTCGACGGTTTGCTAGTACACATCGGGCGAGCCACGACCGACGGCTTCCAGACGCTGGAAGTCTGGGAGTCAAAAGAGCACTACGACCGCGCCAACACCGACATCGTCATCCCCCTGATGCGGGAGCTGGCTGGCGACCAGCCTCCACCCTCGCCGGAGCCGGCAACGGAAACCTTCGATGTACACGGCCTCGTCATCCCCAGCGGCAACGTCCTGATTTAGCCGACTGGGGTCAGTCTGGGATGCGGGCCCGTCCTCGCACCCACAGTCGCGTCACGTCGGCCACGCCATGAACGGCCTCGCCCAAGCCGCCGCTCTTATCAGCGCGCTGACCTACATCGCAGCCGCACCCTCGAGCTGTTCTTCCTCGGTAGCCCACGAGTGCGAGCTCTCCTCCATGTGGAGGCCGACAACGTCGCCGACGTGCGCATGTGGGCATTCTGCATCGGCTTCCGCAACCTGCTCGCCGGCATCGGCACGATTGTCGGACTGGTCATCCTCTGGACCGGCGATGAGGCAACCGGTCGAGCCATCGTCATAACCGCGCTGTGCTACATGCTCCTCGCGAGTCTCGCCATGGGCATCGCGGATCTGCTCGGACTCTGGCGACCCCGCGGAGGTAGCATGCTCGGCACCTCGGATCGAGGACGGCCGAGCACCGCATTGACGCTATTGGTGCGTAATGACGCGCCCACTCAAGGGTCCGCTTGTGCAACAAGGGCTCGCACGCAGAACCTCGGGCTTACCTGCGACTCTCCGCCAGTCGGTCCCGTGAAGGGGCCAAACGCGTCGCCTCGGCCGGGACTCGCCGATCGCTAACGGATGGCGAACAAGGGACGTGGCTCCGAGAATGCCTGGTCTACTTCGCAGCGGGGGTGATGACCAGCTGGCCCGAGCGTGTCGAGCCTGGCTAATCACGCTCAGGTCGCCTGCACTTCGCGGGGGCATCCACGCCCAAGCTGGTGCGGCCCGCAGGTCAGGTCCCGGTGCGGAGCGTGGACGCGTACTTCTTCCAGGGCCGCTCGATCAGCAACGGGTAGAGCATCCGCACCGGGGCCGGCAGGAAGCCCTTCATGTAGGCGCGGTCGGCCACGTCGAGCGGGTCGAGGATCATCCCGAAGGCGAGGCGCCTCTTGCTAGGGGGCATCTGGGCGAGCCCGTGTTTACCTAGGGCGTCCCACTCCTGCTGTGTGAGCGTCACCGCAGCGAGCGGGACAATGTCTTGCTCCTCGT
>JBKOZG010000062.1:0-4255 GCA_046725775.1 Actinomycetota bacterium
GTCCAACATCATGATCAGCCCCGCCCGGACCAGCGCATCGTCATCGACGATGGCAACCCGAACCGGCGGAGTCATGATGCCCGTGGTGGAAGTGCGGCCCTCAGATAGAACTCCCCGTTCCTTAGACCGTGGTCCAGTCGACCGCCGGCGAGACGGACGCGCTCGGTCATGCCAACGATGCCGGCGCCGCTACTGGGCGACACAGATGCAGGTCCTGTCGCACGGTTGCGGATCTCGATCAACGCCGCATCGCCACCATTAGCCGAGACCGTCAGAGTGACCGGCTGACCCGGTGCATGCTTGCGGGCGTTGGTCAGCCCCTCCTGAACCAGCCGATACGCCGCCCGAGCGCTCATCGGCGGCAAGCCCGACAGTTCCGGCGCACCCTGCACCGCCACCTGCGTGCCAGCGGAACGGGACTCCTTCATCAAACGCGGCAAGCCCCCCGCTGCTGGCTGGGGCCAGTCATGATCATCGGAGTCCTCGCGAAGAGCTGTGATTACCTCGCGCAGCTCGTCAAGGGCCTGCCGGTGATCGCGACCGTGGTGCCAACGACCAACCGGCGGGTCACCGGTCTCGGACAGGGCGCGACAGTGTCCACACCTCGACCCTAGGCGGCGGTGCGACCGCTCGCCACCGACCAAAGTCGGTATCGCTGTTGACAAAGGCAGCGATCATGGCAGCCAGCCGACCGATGTGCGGCGATGACGACCTGGCTGCCGCTCGGCCCATGTCAACAACTGTCGAACCCACCATTGTCAAGAGGATCCACCCAGCCGTACGGCGCTGGCCCGCTGCCTTGACGCTTGCCATCCTCGCACCGCTCATTGCAGAGCTTCGCGTCGGATCGATCCCTGCCACCAAGGCCTGGACACTCCCGTTCTTTGGCTACGTCTACAGCGCCGGAGCCCTGCTCATCCGGGAGGTTGTACGCCGCAAACGCCTCGGAGTCGGATCGATGCTTGCTCTCGGGCTGGCCTATGGGCTTCTCGAAGAAGGTCTGGCGCTCAGCAGCCTGACCAGCACCACGTTGTACCCGGTGGCCGATTGGGCGCCGCGACTACTTGGCTTCAACACCGCGTTCAGCCTGTGGGTCCTGCCCTAACACGCGGTTTTCAGTGTCGTCGTGCCGATTGTGATGGTCTATTTGATCTTTCCGCGGCTCCGAACCCGGCCATACTTACGCACCAGCGGACTCATTGTGTGGGCACTCGCTCTCTTGCTCGGGATCGGCGTGATTCGGCTATCTCTGATCTAGATGGATCCGCATCACGTGGACTCAGCCGCACATCTGGTCGTCGTCGGGGTGCTGGCCGCGGCTCTGGTCGCCTGGGGACTGCTCAGACACCCGGCTGCACTACGCGACCGGTCGGTACCGCGCACCCGATCACTCGTGGCCATCGGTGCGGTCAGTGTCGCCGGCTACTTCTCGCTGCTCATGCAGCTGCCAGGTGCTGAGCACTCGGCTTACTTTCCTGATCGGCTGGCCTGGCTGGCGCCCGTCCTTGCGGTCGCTCTGCTGGCTACGGGCGCCGCCATCTGCCGTCGGTGGTCAACTAGCACACGCTGGTCGCCAGTTCACAGGGCAGCGTTAATCGCCGGGTCACTCCCAGCACATTCGCTACTCGGTCTAGTCGTCCTCCCGCTCGGAACCGTGGATCGTGTCGCGCTCGCAGTAATCATGGCTGCCGAGTTCGGGCTGGGTATCTGGCTGGTCCACCGGACCCGCCATGGCACGTCTGTCGCCTGACAGCGCGGCGCCGAAGTGGGACGATGCGTCCATGTCACGGGACGCGGGCACGGTCGCCAAGTACGTCGTCGCAGGGTTGGCCCTCGCCGCGATGCTCGCTCTCGCGCCGTTGTTCTTCGCATCCGGGTTGATGGCGCCCGGGTGGGCGGTGGGGCTCTTCATCGGTGTCTGGCTAGTCCTATTTGGGCTCGGCTGCCTCTGGATCAGACGCAAGCCGCTGTGGGTGGTGCCACTGCCGCTCATCGCAGCCGCGTTCTGGTTCGGCGGCATGAATGCAGGGGCAGCCTGGCTGGGCTGGACAGCCTGACACTGCAGCCTTTCTCACTTGGCATCAATTAGTTGGACTGTGCTCGTCTGCAGCTGAGGCAGAGTCAACGTGGCTGATGCTAAGCGGGAAGAGGCCTTGGCCGGGTGCGGACGCTGTACGGTGAGTGCGCGAGGGGGGATTGAACCGGGCGCAGTCTACGCTGACCGTTCCTGACTCCGTCAGTCTGAGCGTGGAATGCGTTCCCGTTGAGTCCCGTCTCCTCCAGCTGGAGCGTGGCAGGTGCCACACATTGTGGCACCGTCTCGATCTTGATTTCGTGTCCGACGAATCGAACACCCTCTGGCCAGCTGCGCGGCATCCTTCGAGGACGTCGGCGATCTCGGTCTTGGTTGCACCGCGAGGGCACACGTGGGGCACACGGCTGGCTCAGCCTCCCCCCGGCGACTGAGACCCACGCTGTGCCACTTGCGAGGCTGTCCGGCAGTCGGCATCCCTCGGCATGCGTAGGTACTGCCCTGATTTATCGCCGTTTCCAGGGTGGTCGGCACGAAGCCGCGCAGGCTTATGGCGCGTTGACATCCCGGAAGTGTCGACGTCTATTTCGGGGCTGAGCCAGGTGTCAGGATGGCCTTGAAGATCGATACCTTGCAATGCAGCGGCGGCGTGGCGGCGCTCAGAGACGCCCGGCTGCGGCGTGCTGCGGCCGGTCAGGGTCGTTTGGGCTCGCCGTTTCGGATGACTCTTTCCCCAGTGCGGAGTTCAGCGGGAGACTGGGGCACGAGAGAGTGGGGGCATGAGCATACGCGGAAGCCGGGTATGACCGTTTCGCCGGGCCAGGACTCGGCTCAGGATCGGGCACCGGTGATCCTCACCCCGGATCAGCGGGTCCGGGTGTTCATCTCCTCGACGTTGGAGGAGTTGGCTGAGGAGCGGGCGGCGGCGCTGCGGGCGATCCGGCGGCTGCACCTGATGCCGGTGTGGTTTGAGTCCGGCGCCCGACCCCATCCGCCGCAGAGCATGTATCGGGCCTACCTGGAGCAGAGCCAGATTTTCGTCGGCATCTACTGGCAACGGTACGGCTGGGTCGGTCCGGGCATGGAGATCTCGGGTCTGGAGGATGAGTTCCGGCTGGCCGCTGGGAAGCCCATGCTGTTGTACCTGAAGCGCCCGGCCCCGGACCAGGAGCCGGGACTATCGGCGATGATCGACGGTATCCGTTCGGCGGGCACGGTGTCCTACCGGCAGTTCGCCACGGCGAGGGAGCTGGAACGGCTGATGGTCGAAGACCTCGCTGTCTTGCTGAGCGAGAGCTTTGCAGATGCGACGATCAGCATTGGTGGCTCGGGTCCATCGCCGGCCGGGCCTGGCGAGCCCGACGGCGCGGAGTTGCCGGCGGGGACACTGACATTCCTGCTGACCGACATCGAGGGTTCCACCCGGTTGTGGGAGTCCGAGCCGGAGGCGATGGAGGTGGCGCTGCAGCGGCACGATCGTCTTCTCGCCGAGCTGATCGAAAGCCATGGCGGGGCGGTGGTCGCCTCTCGCGTGGGGAGGTGACAGTTTCTTCGCGGTCTTTCACAGCGCGGTGTCGGCGGTGGAGGCGGCCGGGATGTGTCAGCTTCGACTCGGGCGTGAAGTGTGGCCGACGGATTCCGCACTGCGAGTGCGGATGGGGCTGCATACCGGGGAAGCGCGTGTCCGCGGCGGCGATCATGTGGACCACTCGCCGATCAACCGTTGTGCTCGGGTGCGGGCCGCCGGCCATGGCGGGCAGGTGCTGCTCACCAAGGCGACCAGCGACCTGGTGAATGGCCGTCTGGGCAGCGGGTTCGGGCTGAAGGCCCTGGGTGAGTTCCGACTGCGGGATCTGGCCGCCCCGGAGCTGATCTTTCAGCTCATCCATGCGGATCTGCCGGTTGACTTTCCGCCGATTCACACGGTTGCTGAGCGCATCGGCAATTTGCCGTTGCAGGTGAGTTCGTTTATCGGCCGGGCTCGGGAGCTGGAGCGAACGACGGCTGCAGTCGAGGAGGCGCGGCTGGTGACCTTGACCGGGGCCGGCGGGGTGGGCAAGACCCGGCTGGCGTTGCAGGCCGCCGGACAGGTGGCGGCTCGGTTTGGTGACGGGGGATGGTTGTGTGAGTTGGCGCCGGTGCGGGACCCGTACGCGGTGGATGATGCGGTGGCGGCGGTGTTCTCCGTGACCGCCCCGGCCGGCCTGAGCACAAGCGAGGCGC
>JBKOZG010000030.1:0-2719 GCA_046725775.1 Actinomycetota bacterium
GTGCAAAGCATGCCGCTGCACGTTGTGGGCTGAGATCCGCTGCGGGTTGGGTCCGCCGGGGGCTGCGGGTGCACGTCGGGCGCCAATGATCGTGGACCGCTCGATCACCCTTACCGCCGGAGCGGTGGTCGCTAGTCGTACCGAGGTCGGGTTCAGGGCTTCGATCCAGCCGACGACGTCTGTGGCTGAACCGTCGGGCAACTGAAATCTCACTGCCCACCGCTCCCCTGGATGCGCCGCAGCCAGCGGGTCCCCGCTCCAACCAGCCACCAGCCCCGCCTTTCTAGATGGACCTCAGTAAGCATTGCTGCCGAGACGCGTGATACTAGGCGATGAGTATCGCGTTGCTCGCCGTGGCGACGACGCACTGGTAAATCAAGGAGCGACACCGTGACGTACGTCATTGCGCAGCCATGTGTGGACCTGAAGGACCTTGCCTGCGTCGAAGAGTGCCCAGTCGACTGCATCTACGAGGGTAAGCGGATGCTCTATATCCACCCTGACGAATGCGTCGACTGTGGCGCTTGCGAGCCGGTGTGCCCAGTAGAGGCGATCTTCTACGAAGATGACACGCCAGAGGAGTGGAAGGAGTATTACAACGCCAATGTTGACTTCTTCTCAGACCTCGGGTCGCCGGGCGGCGCCGCCAAGCTCGGTCTGATTGAGAAAGATCATCCGCTGATTGCGAGCTTGCCCCCGCAAGAGCACGACGAGTAGGCCGTGTTGACGGAGGTTCCGCCGCACCGCAGCACGCTGGCGGCGGAACTCCCTGACTTTCCTTGGGATACGATCGCGGCTGCTAGAGCAACCGCCCAGGAGCATGCCGGTGGCATCGTCGATCTTTCGATCGGGACACCGGTCGACCCGACGCCGGAGCGAGCAACCCGGGCGCTGTCTCGGGCGGCCAACAGTCCGGGATACCCGCTTACTGCGGGCTCTGCAGCCTTGCGTCAAGCAATTGCGTCCTATCTGATTCAGCGCTGGGGGGCCGTGGGACTGCCTCCTGATGACACCCTGCCTGTCATTGGCACGAAAGAACTCGTGGCCTGGCTCCCGACGTTGCTCGGGCTCGGTCCCGATGATCTTGTGGTCTTTCCAACGATGGCGTACCCGACCTACCTGGTTGGCGCCAAGATCGCAGGCTGTCGCGCCGTCGCTTGCGACAACCTTGATCAGCTTGGAGACGCCCGGCCGGCGCTCATCTGGATTAATTCGCCGTCGAACCCGACCGGTCAGATACTCCGCGCTGAGGCGCTCAAGCATCGGGTGATCTGGGCCCGAGAGCGTGGGTCGCTGGTTGCCTCGGACGAGTGCTACGGAGAGTTCGGTTGGGAGGCTGAGCCGATCTCGGTGTTGCATCCCTCAATCAGCGGTGGTCGACACGACGGGCTACTCGCCGTGCACTCGTTGTCCAAGCGCTCCAACTTGGCGGGGTACCGGGCAGGCTTCGTCGCTGGTGATCGAGGGGTGGTGGCGGATCTGCTCTTGATTCGCAAGCACGCGGGGATGATCGTCCCTCGTCCAGTTCAAGAGGCGATGATCGCCCTGCTCGCTGATCATGATCATGTCGAACTGCAGCGGAGGAGGTATCTCAGGCGCCGGACCATGTTGCGGCCGGCGCTGGAAGCGGCAGGTTTCCGCATCGAGCACTCTGAGGGGTCCATCTACCTGTGGGCCACCCGTAACGAGGATTGCCATGCGTCGGTGGAATACCTGGCCCGCAAGGGCATTCTGGTCGCGCCGGGAGACTTCTATGGCGCCGCCGCAACCCGGCACATACGAGTTGCTCTGACCGCTACCGACGAACGGGTTGCTGCGGCGGCTGCCCGCCTAAACGCCAACTTCTCAGAATCTGGTTGACCTTTGGGCCGCCTCAGATTCTGACAACTCAGCGCACCGTGATCTCGATGCGCTCTTCGTTGAGCTTTGGCGAGGCCTCCTGCCACTCGGGGAGGTTGAGGCCTTGGGTTGCCCAGAGTTTGTTTCCGATCTTGACGGTCGTCACGCCGTAGAACTTGGCATTGGCCACAGCGAAGTGCGCGTACGCCCAGGCTCGCTTTGTGCCGCGCGCGCGTACGGTCACCACTGATCCTTCGGCCGAGTCGTCTAGCTTGCCGAACGTCTGCTCAAGCGAGCTGCGCAACTCTTTGGCATCTCCGGCAGCGCCGGTCCGGTCCAGACAGCTGAGTCCGGCGGGCGACTGGCCGGTCAGAGTGCTGGCGAGCACCCGGGCGTCAGCCTCATGATCACGGTACGCCTCCGGATGTCCGCTGTTCTGTACCTGCTGAGCGACATCGTTGATGTCGGCGGTCTCCCAGTTCTCGATCTTGACCAGGGCGTCGTAGAACTTCCCACTCGCGTGATACGGATCCATCACTTGCCGCTTGGTTCCCCACCCCTGGGAAGGACGTTGCTGGAACAGGCCAACCGAGTCGCGATCGCCATAGTCGAGGTTGCGGATCCCCGTTTCCTGATAAGCCGCGGCAATGGCGATGGAGGCAGCACGAGGTGGCAGCCCCCGGCGTACTGAAACCCCTGCGATGACCGAGGCGAAGTGGGCCTGGTCGAGGTCGACCACAGTGGATCGGCCGTTGGCGGTTGCGACGCATCGCTGTTGTCCGGGGACCGGCTCGGTGAGGCCGCGACCACGCAGCCACCAGAAGGCCCCGACGCCGGCAGCGATCAACACGACGATTGCGACGGCGAGGCAGCCGATGGT
>JBKOZG010000278.1:0-8880 GCA_046725775.1 Actinomycetota bacterium
GCGTGATTTCGGGCGGGATGGTGTCTCGGGGCTGGTCACTCTGGACCGTGCTATGCGCGGGCGGGACGTATCCCGCCCGGATCTCGACGACGAACGCGTCGCGGCGGAGGTCATCGACGAGCTACTTGCCCGAGTCGATGGCCGCCGATCGAATGGATCGCAGCGCAGCACGTAGGTCCTGATTGATTTCACTTCCTGAGGGCGTGGGACGCTCAGGAAGCAGCAGCAGTCGAGCGGGACTTCTCGTAATCCGCGAGCAGCGCTATGCGCCGCGCATGGCGTGGATCCCCGCTGAACGGCGTCGTCAGGAAGAGGCGAACCATCTCCATTGCCTCCTCCTGGGTGTGCATCCGAGCCCCGATGGCGATGACATTCGCGTCGTTGTGCTGGCGGCCGAGTTTGGCGGTGTCCAAGTTGTATCCGAGCGCCGCTCGGGCGCCGACCACTTTGTTTGCAGCGATTTGCTCGCCGTTGCCTGATCCGCCGATCACAATGCACAAGGAGCCAGGATCGGCCACGACAGCCTCGGCAGCGGGGATGCAGAAGACCGGATAGTCGTCCTCAGCGTCATAGGTATGCGGCCCGTGGTCGACCACCTCGTGCCCCTCTTCGGTGAGAGCTTCGATGAGATACTTCTTCAACTCGAATCCGGCGTGATCGGTGCCGATGTGTACGCGCATGGGAGCACTATGGCAGATCCGGCCGGGACAGACGAGAAATCACTGGTGCAGCTGAGGGTGCGGAAGCGCTCACCCCGGCCGGGTGATGTGCAGCGTCCTCGGCTGGCGCGCCGCCTCTCCTAGCTGCTGGACGCCGGCCGCGAGACCGCCGACGATGTCGCCGCCGGCGAATGAGGTCTGCATTGCCGCGGCTGCCAGGCGACATTCAAGATCACGGAGCACTCGGCGGGCTGCGATGCCTGTGACGATCTCCAGCTTGTGGAACTCCGGATCGCACATCACCAAAACTGACTGATCAGGATCGGTAAGCGCCTGGTGCAGCCGTTCTGCGTACGCGCGTGAGTCCTCCTCCGAGACACCGACAAAGACCGAGAATTTCAGGCCGGAGGCTATCTCGGCGTTCCGAACGGCGCGCGTGAGCCACTCGCGTTGGCTCGGGGTGAACGAATCACCAGCGGGCACCCGCGCCACCCACGTGCTCGCCGGTCTCGTCGCCCTCGCCATCGCCAGCAGGAGCCTGCTCGGCATCACGTGCGAAAGCCTGGTCAGCATCAGCTGGCGAAGCCTCGTCGCTAGCTTCGGTCCCCGGGTTCGCGCTAGGTGCCTCGAGTACGCCTGTTTGCTGCTCACCGCCCACCCAAAGCGGGTCGGTGGCCTGGATCACGTCGCCACGCCCGGCGTGGGCGGCAGTCCCGATCTTGGCAATGGCGATCACGACGATGAAGACCAGAAGCGGAAAACCAACGAGCAAGCCCAGAACCTCCAGGGTCGACGGATCAGGAGCCGCTGGCCAACCCGAGAGCGTTTCCAGAGGCACTAGCATGCTCAGGAGTTCGTTCACGGCCCTACGTTATCGCCCCGACGCGGTTCCGCGGAGGCTGCGAGGCGCCAAGAGGAGGATTGTTGTCAGGTACCGGCGCGCCACAGGCTAGGCCGGAGGATTGGACGTCTGGCGTCGGAGTCGGCTCGATAGAGTCTCGGGTTGTCCTAGACGCTGATCAGATCGCCCGTGCCTGCGCTCGGATGGCCCACCAGATCCTCGAGGCGAACCGCGGTGCCGAGGGCCTGGTGCTGATGGGGATCCCGACCCGCGGTGTCGTGTTGGCTAATCGGCTCGCGGCGGTGATGGACGAAGTGGAAGGCGTCAGGGTGCCGGTGGGCGCGCTGGACGTGACCATGTACCGCGACGACCTGCGGCGCCAACCAACCCGGGCCGTAGGACACACACACCTACCGGTCGAGGTGGATGACAGCACCGTGGTGCTGGTCGACGACGTGCTCTACTCCGGACGTACGGTGCGGGCCGCGCTGGACGCCCTCGGCGATCTTGGTCGACCCCGCGCCGTTCGGCTTGCGGTGCTGGTGGATCGCGGTCACCGCGAATTGCCGATCCGAGCCGATCATGTTGGCTCCTACATTCCAACCCGGACAGGCGAGCACGTCAGTGTAAGACTGGCTGAGATCGACGGATTGAACCAGGTCAGCATCGAACAGGGCAGCGCTCCCGGTGGCGGGGAGGCCTGATGCGCCATCTGCTGTCAGCAGCTGATCTTGATCGGACTCAGACCACCGAGATCTTGGACCTCGCCGAAGAGATGTCACTGGTACAGGAACGCCCAGTCAAGAAACTGCCGGCGCTCCGGGGGCGCACCGTGGTCAATCTCTTCTTCGAGGACTCCACCCGAACCCGATCTTCCTTCGAAATCGCCGGTAAGTGGCTCTCGGCAGACGTGATCAACATCAGCGCCAAGGGCTCGTCGGTGTCGAAAGGTGAATCACTGCGCGACACGGTGCAGACAGTCGCGGCCATGGGCGTCGACGCCCTGGTGATCCGGCATCACGCGTCGGGCGCACCCTGGCAGGCATCGCGCTGGATCGAAGCACATGTGCTCAACGCGGGTGATGGAACACACGAACATCCCACTCAGGCACTCCTGGATGCCTTCACGATCCGGCGGCACTTTCGCAGCTCCACCCCTGACCTGATGAGCTTCGATGGCAAGATTGTGGCGATCGTCGGAGACATCACCCACTCCCGAGTCGCACGGAGCAACGTCTTACTGCTCACCACGCTCGGCGCACAGGTGATCCTCGTCGCACCACCGACGCTACTGCCGGCAGGAATCGACAGCTGGCCAGTACTGGTATGTACCAACCTCGATGAGATACTGCCGCAGGCCGACATCGTGATGATGCTCCGTGTGCAACGCGAACGCATGTCAGGCGGATATTTCCCGACTCCTCGCGAGTACACAATCGGCTACGGCCTGACCCGTCCCAGGCTCGAGGCGATGAAGCCAGGTGCCGCGATCTGCCATCCCGGCCCGATGAACCGTGGCTTGGAAATCTCGGCGGATGCTGCAGACGCGGCCAACTCCTTGATCTTGGACCAGGTTGCGGCCGGTGTGTCAGTACGGATGAGCGTGCTGTATGAGCTCCTGGGCGGCGCCGAGTGAGGGACCTGCTGATCCGCGGTGCCGACCTCGTTGGCCATGGGTCCTCGGACCTGCTCATCCGGAATGGCCGGTTCGTAGATCCCGGCGACGCGGGAGGCGACGTGGACCAGGTGGATGCAGACGGGCTGATCGCGTTGCCTGGCCTGGTCGACCTGCACACGCATTTACGTGAACCTGGACGAGAAGACGCTGAGACGGTGCAGTCCGGCACGCTGGCCGCCGCCCGCGGCGGTTTCACCGCGGTACTGGCAATGGCCAACACGACTCCAGTGACCGACACCGCCGAGTCCGCCGAGTATGTTGCGGCACTAGGGGCCCGGGATGGTTATGCGCAAGTGGTGCCGGTGGGAGCTGTGAGTAAGGGACTGGACGGAGCGGAGCTGGCCGAGCTTGGGCTGATGGCCCGGTCCAGCGCCCGGGTGCGGGTGTTTTCCGATGATGGTCACTGCGTGTCGGACGCCCGCCTGATGCGGCGAGCGCTGGAATACGTCCGCGCCTTTGACGGAGTCGTCGCTCAGCATGCGCAGGATCCGCAGCTTGCCGGAGTCTCGGCCTGCTGCCATGAGGGTGAGATCTCCGGCAAGCTCGGATTGCCGGGATGGCCGGCGGCGGCCGAGGCCAGTGTGGTCGCTCGGGACGTGCAGATCGCGGAGCTCACTCGATCCCGGCTGCACATCTGCCATGTGTCGTGCGCCGAGACTGTCGACGTGATCAGGTGGGCCAAGCAGCGTGAGATCAACGTCACAGCGGAGGTCGCGCCGCATCACCTCATGCTGACCACCAATGAAGTGCTCGGTTACGACCCGACGTACAAGGTGAATCCCCCACTGCGGCCCCATGAGGACGTCGAGGCCCTGCGGCACGCGCTGACCGACGGGACCATCGATGCGGTAGCCACCGACCACGCACCACACGCGCGGCACGACAAGGAACACGCGTTCGCTGAGGCGGCGTTCGGGATGCTCGGCCTGGAGACTGCTCTCGCCGCCGTCGTTGAGGCCATGATCAACTCCGGGCTGCTCAGCTGGTCCGAGCTGGCGGATCGGATGTCGATCATGCCGGCACACATTGCGCGGCTTGTCGATCAGGGACGCCCTTTGGCTGTAGGCGAGCCGGCCAATGTCATCCTGGTTGATCCCGCCGCGCGGTGGGTGGTTGACCGCAACGACTCAGCCTCGCTCTCTCGCAACAATCCCTGGCATGGCCGCGAGCTGCCCGATCCGGTTGTCGCCACTGTCTGGGCGGGCCGGATCACCTATCAGAAGGAACGATGACGCTTGGTCACACCCGGATCGCACGCGCCGTACTGAGGGGTAACGAGCAGACATGCTTTAACACCGCGATTTGCGGCACTATCGCCACTCCGTGAGGTCTCCCATGGTCCGACTGACGGCTGAATGTGCGGCTTTGCGCCGGCCCGTCACGTCTTAGGCTGAGCCCATGCCGGAATGGTTGCCAGAAAATCTCACCGAGCTCGTGGTGTTCAGGCCGATTCGCATCGTGCTCTTGATCATTGCCGCGTTTGTGCTGCTGCGGATCCTCCATCGCTTGATCAAACGTTCAGCGCAACGTGCGATCGACCGACCCCTCAGCTCACGCAATCAGATGACTCAGAAGTTGATCGTCGCCACCACGATGTCCGCGGAGCGCCGCAGGCAACGCCTCGCCGCTCTCAGTTCACTAGCTCAGAGCACGGTGACGTTCGTGATCTTCGCTGTTGTCATCTTGATGATCTTGGCCGAGCTGGGCTACAACATCACCACAATCCTGGCCGGAACGACGGTTATCGCCGTGACCGTCGCGTTCGGCCTGCAGGGCATTGTGAAGGACATCTTCTCGGGCGTCTTCATGCTGGTCGAGGACCAGCTCGGCATAGGTGACTACGTGGATATGGAAATGGCCTCTGGGGTCGTGGAGGCAGTTGGGTTGCGGGTCACGGAATTGCGCGGCAAGGACGGCACCGTCTGGTACGTCCGAAACGGCGAGGTCCTTCGGCTCGGCAACTTCAGCCAAGGCGGCCCCGGGGAGCCGCCGGCCGAAGCGCCACCCGCACCGGAACCTGAACGATCTCGGTGACTTACTCGGCGAGTGACGCCTCGAGCGTGATGGTCGTACCGGTAATTACCTTCGAGACGGGACAGTTCTCCCTGGCGTCCTCGGCTGCAGCCTGGAACTGCTCTGCGGTAATGCCCGGGACCACGCCGGTCACGGTCAGCTTGATGCCGGTGATGTTTGGAGGATCGAAGCTGACATCGGCTCGCGTGTCGAGCGAGGTGGGCGGAGTGCCGCCCTGGGCAAGGACATTTGATAGTGCCATGTTGAAGCAGGTGGAGTGGGCGGCGGCGATCAACTCCTCGGGGCTCGTGTGCTGGTTCGGTTCCTCGGCGCGTGTCGCCCAGGTGACCTCGAAGTGGCCGAGGCCGGACGACACAAGCTCGACCTCGCCCTGGCCCTCGAAGAGTGATCCCTCCCAGTGCGCTTCCGCGGTCCGAACTGTAGCCATGGTTTGACTCCTCCCGATGGGTGTTTAGGCGTACGGCGTCTCATCCTGCCAGCCGGTCGGTCGCGTGATGGAGAATGGTCCAGATGTCCGAGCAAGTACCTCTGCAGACCTTCTACGACGCGGTCGGCGGCCATGAGACCTTCGTGGCACTCGTCAAGCGGTTCTATGAGGGGGTCGCCTCCGACCCACCGCTACGCGCCTTGTATCCAGAGCCCGATCTTGCTTCGGCCGAAGAACGGCTTCGAATGTTCCTGGAGCAGTACTGGGGAGGTCCGACCACCTACAGCGAGCAGCGTGGACATCCCCGGCTGCGGATGCGCCACGCTCCATTTGCGGTGACACCAGCGATGCGGGACCGCTGGCTGAAGCACATGCGGGATGCGATCGACTCAATCGAGCTCACACCACCACAGGAGCATGAGTTGTGGACCTACATGGAGCGTGCCGCGTACTCGATGGTGAACACCTTCGATGAACACCCAGGCACCATGCCTGGGCTGCGGCTGTAGTCCGCGCATGCTGCGTATTCAAGGCCTCAAACTGATCATGGACCACGCCTCCAACGCCGACCGCTGATCGGCTGTCAACGGCGACTCACCGACCACGACCGTCCGGGCAGTAGCGAAGACCGTTTTCGGTGCTGGGTCACGGATCTCAGCAGCCAATGTGAAGGAACGGCTGCCGAGCGCCACCACAGCAGTGCCCACTTCGTACGGCTCGGTGCGGAAGTCGATCGGCTGCAGGTACTCCAAGTCCTGGCGGACAACCATCCAGACGGCCTCGGGCTCCCAGCCGACAGTGCTGGTGATGAGGTGGATCCTTGCCTCCTGGATGTAGTCGTAGTACTTCACATTGTTGACGTGGCCGTATGAGTCGAGATCGGACCAGCGCACCGTCAACGGATAACGATGATCATTTCTCAGCCCGCCGACCTTGGGCAGCGGGCGCAGCGGCTCGGTAGGAGCCAAGGCTCGGACGAGCAGGTCCCGCTCCCCAGCAGTTAGCCGCCGCAACGCATTGCGTGCCAGGTCAAACGCCGCTACACCGGTCCTGGCCCGAGCAGCCAGGTTGTTTCCGTCGCGAAGCTCGTAGCCGATGGTGAACCGGCTGCCGCCGACGGCATCCACCCAGAGATTGATGGTCAGTGGACGTTCGCTGAAGATGATGGGTCTGAGATATTCCAACTGGTGGCTCACCACGAGGATGCCGGAGTCGAGCAGCTGATGCAGCACCGGAGGGCCAGAGAGCAGGAAGCCGACCCGAGCCTCCTGCAGGCAGTCCACATACGCCGCATTGTTCAAATGACCCTGGGCGTCCATGTCGCCCCAGCGCATCGGGCAGCTGTGCGTGTACGGGCTCACGGTGCTCGATCCTGTCAGAAGCCCGATCTGCGTGCCTACTGTCCAATACAGTCGCGTTCATGAGAGTCGCCATCGTCACTGGTGCGGCGCGCGGCATCGGTGCCGCAATCGCTCATCGACTCGCCGCCGACGGCATGGCGGTTGGCATTGTTGATCTTGACGCGCAGGGCAGTGCGCGCACTGCGAACGCGATCATCGAGAACGGTGGCAGTGCGGTGGCTATCGGCGCCGACGTCGCCGACGAGGAGGCTGCAGCGGACGCCGTGCAGCATACGGCTGCTGAGCTGGGACCGGTCACCGTGTTGATCAACAGCGCGGGCATTATCCGAGATAACTTGATCTTCAAGATGAGCATCGACGATTGGGATGCCGTTATGGATGTTCATCTACGGGGTGCTTTCTTGATGACCCGGGCAGCTCAGGCGCACATGACACAGGCGAAGTGGGGGCGCATCGTCAACCTCTCCTCAACCTCAGCGCTGGGTAACCGCGGCCAGGTTAATTACGCCGCCGCCAAGGCAGGCCTAGTCGGCTTCACCAAGACTTTGGCGCTCGAGCTGGGCAGGTTCGGTGTAACGGCAAACGCGATCGCACCAGGGTTCATCGAGACGGAGATGACGCAGGCATCGGCCGCCCGCCAAGGCATCGACTTCGAGGATTGGAAGCTGGCGGCTGCAAGAGACATCCCCGCGGGTCGCATTGGCCAGCCAGAGGATGTCGCTGCGGTCGCGAGCTTCCTATGCCGGCCAGAGGCCGGCTATGTCTCCGGCCAGGTCATCTTTGTCAATGGTGGCGCCAAGGTGTAGCCGACTTGTCAGAAGCTAGACCGGCTATAGCTCGACTGGGCTCTGACAACTCGGCGCTAGTCGGAGTCGTACATGCTGTTCAGCACGTCGGCGTACTTCTCTTCCACGGCCCTGCGGCGGATCTTCAGGCTCGGCGTGACCTCACCGTCCTCAACGCTCAGCTCCGAAGGCAAGATCTCGAACCTCTTGATGGTCTCCCAGCGCTCGAGGGACTGGTTGGCCTCCGCGACCTGACTCTCAATCAGGTCATGAGCTTCACGTGAGCCGCACAGCTCCTCGAGCGAGGAATAGCTCAGCTCTTGATCCTTGGCCCAGCCATCGATGGCCTCTGGATCGAGCGTGATCAGCGCTGTGGCGTACTTCCGGCCATCGCCATGCACCAGGACTTGGCTGATGTAGGGACTGGCGACCTTGAGCACACCCTCAACCTTCTGCGGAGCAACGTACTTGCCTCCAGAAGTCTTGATCAGGTCCTTCTTCCGGTCAGTGATCCGCAGATAGCCTTGCTCGTCCAGCTCACCCATGTCGCCGGTCGCGAACCAGCCGTCGGTGATTGCTTCCGCGGTGGCTTCTGGCAAGTTGTGGTAGCCGGGCATCACACCTGGCCCTTTGATCAAGATCTCGCCGTCATCGGCAATCTTGACCTGGGATCCTGGGACGGGCGGCCCTACGGTGCCGAACCGGGTGGCACGCGGGTTGTTCACGCAGGTCGCCGCGCTGGTCTCGGTGAGGCCGTAACCCTCCAGTATCAGCAGACCGGCTGCGTGGAACCACTCCTGCACCTCACGATTCAGCGCGGCAGAGCCGGAAACGAAGAACCTGATCTTGCCACCCATCCGGGCTTTGATCTTGCTGAAGACCAGCCGGTCCGCCAGCCCGTACTGCAGAGCGAGGAGCCCCGATGGTTGTTCTCCTGCCAGTCGCATGGGTGACACCTTGCGGCCGACACCAAACGCCCAGTTGAAGATCTTGGCCTTAACCCCGTGCGAGGCAGTCGTCATGACCCTGGCCCGCACCTTCTCGAAAATCCGCGGCGCGCCACACATGAAGGTCGGCTGGACCACTGCCAGGTTC
>JBKOZG010000310.1:0-6865 GCA_046725775.1 Actinomycetota bacterium
GTGCTTGGTCTGGCGTTTGTACTGACCGGCAACCAATGGGTGGCCGAGGACACTGCGCAAGAGGCGTTCACGGCCGCATTTCGGCACTGGCGTTCCATCGTTGCCTACGACTCGCCGGGCGCTTGGGTGCGGCGAGTCACCTGCAATCGAGCGGCGTCGGCATTACGACGACGCGTGCGTGAGGCAAAGGCTTTGATGCGTCTTGCCGGGCGGACGCAGACCTACATCGAACTGGACGAAGGCGATGAAGCGTTCTGGCAGGCGGTTCGTCGTCTGCCACCCCGTCAAGCCCAAGCCGTGGCCCTCTATTACATGGAGGACTACAGCGTGCGGGAGATCTCCGAGGTCCTTGACTGCAGCGAAGGTACCGTCAAAACCCACTTGAGCCGGGCGCGCGAGGCAGTCGCGCGTCAACTGCGGTTAGAGGATGCACAATGAGTAACTTCGATTCACGAGCACGCAAAGCAGCCGATTCAGTTCGGCAGCAGATTGCGGAGAACCCTCTCCACGACGAGAAGGGAATCCGGCGTGCACAACGATCACCCGCCCGCGTCGTCATTCCAAGCGCGGTTGCCGCCGCAGCAGTACTCATCGTCGGCGTCGCGGTCGCGTTACCCCGCGGCGGAGATCCCGGAACACTGTCGGGTGCAGGTGGGACCGCGTTCGCGTTGGCAGGAGCGTTGAAGCCGTTCAATACGTGTGACACCGTTCTCGAGTACTTCAAGGAGCAGGCTCCCGAGTATCTGATCGAACGCGCCCGCGGTGGCGTGGCTACCACAACGGATGGGGCCGGCGCTGCGGAGCGGACAACTGCGGTACCTAAGCAAGGCCGTGCCGCTGACTCCTCGGGTACGACCGTGCAATCCTCGGGTGCGCCCGCGGAGCACTCGACAACGAACGTGCAAGCGGCAGGCGTTGATGAGCCCGACATCGTCAAGACGGATGGGAATCGCATTGTTGCGGTCGCTCAGGCCAGAGTGCATCTAGTTGGGCTCGACGGCGGCAAGATGACATTGCGAAAGACTCTTCCGGACGCGATGGTTCGCAATGTGTTTCTCTCCGGCGATCGCGTGCTTGTGTTCAGCGCTCAGACGGCTCAGAACTTCGAGCCTGGACTGGCCTGGGCGGGTCAGCAGGCCGTTCTGACGATGTATGACATATCGGATCTCAGCGATCCAAAACGCATTGCCACATTGACGATTGACGGCGATGTGCTCGACGCACGACTCGTCGCAACGCAGGTGCGTGTTGTGACGGCTTCGTCGCCCGATGTTGATGCTCCCTCGCCCGTCTTTACGCCAGATGGCGGTATCGCTCAGAAGTCCAGGGACGAATTACGAGCCGCTGTCGCGAACACGAATGTCGACGATTGGATTCCGACCTACACATTGCACGACGGTGTGGGCGGTGAAGTGGGCAAGGGACGTCTTGTGGAATGCGCCAATCTGGCTCGTCCCGAAACCTTTTCCGGACTCGACACAGTCGCGGTGTCGTCCTTCGATATGGGGTCGGCTCTGCAGTCCCGCAAGGCGGTGGGCGTGATCGCCGGCGGACAACAGATTTATGCCACCGACAAGTCGACGTATGTCTCGACGACTGATTGGAGTGCCGACGGTTCACCCGCAAAGACGAGCCTGCACAAGTTCGTCACCGCGCCATCAGGCGCAGGTACCTACAAAGGATCGGGTGAGGTTCCCGGAACCTTACTGAATCAGTACGCGATGTCTGAGTACAACGGCGTGTTACGTGTTGCGAGCACCGTTTCGGAGCGTCGGGGCTGGACCAACTCTCGTCAGATAACCGAGGGTCTAATCACTACTTTCGGTGAGCAGGGCGATGCCCTTCGTCAACTCGGGCAGGTCGGCGGGCTTGGTAGGCAGGACAACGAATCGATCCGAGCGGTGAGATTCATCGAGGAACGCGGATATGTTGTGACGTTTCGTCAAACCGATCCCCTCTACGTTCTCGACCTTCGCAATGCTGCAGCGCCGAAGGTCGCGGGCGAGCTGAAGATCCCGGGCTACTCCGGTTATCTGCACCCGATTGGTGAGAACCTGCTCCTCGGTGTCGGGCAGAGCAGGGTGGACGCCGGCAACAGCCCATCTCAGCCGGTTCGTGGCGGCCAGGTCGGCGTGCAGTTCTCGTTGTTCGACATCAGCGACCCGGCGTCTCCACGCCGGATCGACACGCAGACCTACGGTGGAGGTGCAGCGGCAGCCGAGTTCGACCCGAAGGCATTCCTGTACTGGCAGCCACGCAATCTGATCATCGCTCCCACGAATTTGCACGGTGATCACCGAGGGAAGGGAGCGTTCAGCGGTCTTGTGTTACTGCGTGCCAACGCGGATGGACTCTCCGAGCTGGGCCGCCTTGCAATCACGGAGGTCTACGGCACTGCCGCCCGTTCTGTGGTCATTGGCGACATCGTCTACATACTCTCCGACCACGCTCTTCAGGCCAACAGCCTTAACACCCACCGTATGATCGACAAACTCACTTTCTAGCGAGCTTCGGCGCAGGTAGCCGATCGATGCGAGAAGTGATGCATCCTGCGGGGGCACAATCAAACGGTGGACGCGACGAGCAGAGCTGCTGGCCTGCTTAGCCGGTCCGCGCGGTCCGTGGTGGTGAACCTGGCACTGATGCGTGCGTTCCGCCGCTCGCCCATGGACTTCCTGGACGTGCTGGTGGCCAGCGGCGCCAGCACGGTCCCGCTGCGGATGGGACCGGAGCGAGTGCTGTTGGTTGATGACGCCACTCAGGTCTGGGAACTGCTGACCACGCACGCTCGGCATACGGGGAAGGGCCGCGGGCTGGTACGAGCGCGACAACTGCTCGGCGAAGGGCTGCTGACCAGCGAGGGCGACAAACATCTGCGCCACCGCCGTGCACTCCAGCCTGCGTTTCACCCGCAGCAAATCGCCAACTATCCGGCGCTCTTCGCTGGCGCCGCGCGGCGCACGACCGACCGGTGGACCGACGGTGGCAACATCGACCTGGTCGCGGAGATGTCGGCCATGACGCTGGACGGCGCAGGGGCGGCGCTGTTTGGCTCCGACCTCCGCGGGCCAGCACCGCAGATCGCACGTGCATTGACCGATCTACTTGCGGGTTTCCGACTCGCGATGGCTCCAGGGGGGCCAGCGCTACTCCGGTCCCCCCCGCCCGTCGCCATTCGGGTGCGCTCAGCTAAGTCCAAGCTTGAAGGCGTCGTTGATGACCTCATGGGCGGGCGTTGGGTCAGGCAGCCTACGCCTGGACCAGTGCTCGATCTGCTGGCTTCTCGGCCGGAACTTCCCAACGGCAAGGAGGCGCGGGACGAGGTGATGACGTTACTGCTAGCCGGGCACGAGACAACGGCCATGGCCCTTACCTGGGCGCTTGCCGCAATAGACCGGTCGCCGGCGGTGCGCGCCGACCTCGAGGCCGAGTGGGATGCCAGGCCGGTCGCAATCCCCGCGGGTCGGCTGCCGGACGCGCTGCCCGTGACCACGGCCGTCCTGGCCGAGACGTTACGACTTTGGCCACCGTCTTGGATGTTCAGCCGGCGAGTCCTTGAGCCGGTCGTGCTTGGTGAGCGCACCCTTCGGCCGGGGACGATGTGCTTGATCAGCCCAGCTTTGCTGCATCGCGACGCGCGGTGGTGGGCGAAGCCCGAACAGTTCCGGCCAGACCGCTGGCTGCGCCGCGAGCCGGGGAAGGCTGATCGCTTCGATCCCAAGTCTCCAGGCCAACCGCGCGGCGCCTATCTCCCCTTCGGTGCCGGACCCAGAATGTGCATCGGGGAGCAGTTCGCATGGTCAGAGGCCGCGACAATGCTGGCCGAGCTGGGCCGTACCTGGCGCGTCAGCGTCCCCGACGCTCCGCTGACCGCCGGCCGATCCTCAATGACGTTACGGCCGAACGGTCCCGTGCACGCGACGACGTCGCAGCGAACGTCCTGATCTGTCTGAAGGGGCGCCGTCGGAGCTACAGCGCGTCACGCAGCGGGTTGCGCGCGCCCATACGGCCGTCATCATCCAACCACTGGGTTCCAATAGCTCGGGTCGTCCAGCAGGCCGAGGCAGCATCGATCGTTGCCGCGTCGACTTGCCTCGCGTCAATGACGAGGTCGCGCACCTCGGCGAAGACAACTGGACATACCGTGCCTCACGATCCCGGCCACCACCTGCCGGCGCATAAGACTCAGGTGTGCGTCTTGGCGCTTGTGCGCGGAAGCGACCCTTCTGGGGGCAAGTCGAAGGATCGTTGTGACACCTGTGCGCACAGACGACCCGTCCGGGGCAAGTCGAAAGACCGTTGTGACACCCGTGCGCACAAACGGTCCAAGCCAGGGCGACTCGAATGACCGTTGTGACACCCGTGCGCACAACGGTCCAAGCCAGGGCACTCGATACGCGCCGGGCGGCACGCCCTCACGGTTTGGCCCGCTGCCACACTAGGAATCTAAGACCACAGAGGTACGGAGGTGGTGAGCTGTGCGAGCGTCCATCTCGCTAGGCCGCATTGCTGGCATCAAAGTCGGGGTCAACGCGAGCGTTTTTCTCATTGTTGCCATTTTGGTTCTCGGGCTTGCGACTGGACGGCTGCCTGCCGCATATCCGGGCCGCAGCGTCATCGCCTACGCCATCGGCGCCATCATTGCAGCAGTGTTGTTCCTAGCTTCGCTGCTGGCCCATGAGCTGGCGCACTCGCTAGTCGCCCGCCGTAACGGCATCGAGGTGGAAAGCATTGTGCTGTGGCTCCTTGGTGGCGTTGCACAGCTGCGCGGGGAGGCGAAGACACCGGGGGCGGACTTCCGCATCGCCATCGTGGGGCCGCTTACAAGCCTTCTATTGGCGGTCGGCTTCGGCCTCGCCGCTGCTGGCGTCGCATCGCTGAGCACCGCTGGAGTGCCGTTCGGTGTGTTGATGTACCTAGCCGCAACCAATGCGGTCCTTGCGGTGTTTAATCTCATCCCTGCCGCACCGCTGGACGGTGGTCGTGTGTTGCGGGCGGCGTTGTGGCAGTGGCGAGGTAACCGGTACACAGCTGCAATCAACGCCGCCCGTGCCGGCCGGATTTTTGGCTTCATCATGATCGCCCTCGGTGTCGTACAGGTGGTAACAGGTCGCGGACTGGACGGCGTATGGATCGCGCTGATCGGCTGGTTCGTGGTCAGTGCCGCGACCGCTGAGGAGCAACAGGCGCGGCTGAGTGGCCGCCTCGCTGGCGTGACAGTCGGCCAGGTCATGGCAGCGCGGCCCACAGTTCTCGATGGCAACCTCACCGTGGACGATTTCGCAGCCCAGGTGGCCCTCACCCATCAGTTCTCCACTTACCCGCTCGTTGATGCGGCCGGGCGGCTCACTGGGCTGGTTACCCTCAACCGCGTACGTGCCGTGCCGCCCGGCCTTCGTGCCACGACGCGCTTACGCGACATCGCCTGTCCGCCGAGCGAGGTCCCCGTAGCGCGCCCCGAAGAGCCCCTCACCGACCTTTTGGAACGGATGCAGGGCTGCGCTGATGGCCGCGCTGTTGTCGTCGACGATGCCGGCCGAGTGGTCGGAGTGCTGTCCGCGAGCGACGTCGCCCGCGCACTCGAGCTGGCCGACATGCGCTCCTTTGCTCCATATCGCGCACCGTCTGGAGCTGACCTGACAGCGATGTGATCACGCGGACGTGCGGATCAGGCTAATTGAGATTGCGCTCTAGGGCACTCACTGCTAGATCGATGACCGCCTCAAGGGCACCTGGCTCCTCAAACAAATGAGTAGCCGCTGGCACCACGGCAATACTCACCGGAGCTCGCATAACCGCAGCAGCCCTCTCGTTGAGCTGACGCACCTGCGGGTCGCGCTCACCGACGATGAGGAGTGTCGGAGCCTGTACGCGAGCGAGAGCATCGCCGGCCAAATCCGGCCGACCGCCCCGTGAGATAACCACACGAACCTGTTCCGGCCGCTCAGCCGCGGTGATCAACGCCGCCGCGGCGCCGGTGCTCGCACCGAACACTGCCAAGGGCAGCTGGGCGGTATCGCTCTGCTGGGCCAGCCAATCCGCCGCCCCTGTCAACCTCTTCGCGAGCCTGGCAATGTCGAAGCGCAGTTCGCGCGTACGCAGGTCGACTTGCTCTTCTTGAGCCGTCAGCAGGTCCAGAAGCAACGTTGCCCATCCGCTCTCTTGAAGGACGCCCGCAACGCGTCGATTCCGGGGGCTGTGACGGCTGCTGCCACTTCCGTGGGCGAAAAGCACAACCCCGCGGGGCTGCGTGACGGGGACGGCAAGATCACCCTCGAGCAAAACGCCCGCTGTCGGTACTCGAGCTGTTCGTTCGACAACCTTGTCGCTGCTCATGTCCCCCAGTCTGGTCCGTGCGAGAGCTGACGGCTTCGTATCGTGTTGGTCGCAGGATAGATAACCGAAACCACAGTGCGATAGGAAGGTTCGAGATGAGCACCGGAATACCCATCAGGCAAGCACCTGGACCGCTCGCCGTTTCCAGTGCCAATCCTCGGTACTTCGCTGCCGCGGCGGCTCCGCACGAGGCGATCTATCTGACCGGTTCGCACGTCAACAACAACTTCCATGACGGGCTGGGTATGGGCCCCGATTGTCCGGAAGACCCCGAGCGGTTTGACTTTGACGCCTACCTTGAGTTGCTCACCGAGCGTGGTCACAACTTCATTCGCCTATGGCGGTGGGAGCAGTTTCGGGGCCAGCTGGCCCCCGCCAACGTGCACTTCTGCATGACGCCGCAGCCGTGGCCACGTACCGGACCGGGATCAGCCAAGGACGGGAAGCCCAGGTTTAATCTGTCGGCCTTCGATCAAGGTTATTTCGATCGGATTCGGGAACGCGTGCTCGCCGCCGGACGGGCAGGCAT
>JBKOZG010000111.1:0-12969 GCA_046725775.1 Actinomycetota bacterium
GTGGAGCCGTTCCTGATGCGGGCGGCGGGCACGGCGGACACGTACAAGGCCACATGCACCATCCGGATCCCCGGCGGTTGATCACCGAGCTGGTCGTCGATCCGGCACGACCCGCAGATCTACGGGTCGACCTGGTGGCGCGACTGGAGACGCTGGTCGTTGGCGGCCGGTCGATCTCGGGATTCACCGTCAACGGCACGTCACCCGGACCGGAGATCCGTGCTACCCAAGGTCAGCTGATCGAGATCCACCTGCGCAACGAGTCGGTTAGGGATGGGGTCACGCTGCACTGGCACGGGGTCGACGTTCCCAACGCGATGGATGGCGTAGCTGGCGTGACTCAGGACGCGGTGCCGGTGGGAGGTGAGTTCACCTATCGTTTCGTCGCTGACCAGGCTGGCTCGTTCTGGTATCACTCTCACCAGGTCTCCAACCCTCAGGTTGCCGGAGGGTTGCTCGGGTCACTCGTTGTCACGCCGAAGCCAGGCATCCCCCAGCAGGTCGATGTCACTGCGATCGCGCACACCTACGCGGGTCTGCGGACCATCAATGGCAAGTCAGAGGATCTACGCGTGCCGGCGCAACCCGGTCAGCTGGTCAGGGTCCGGGTCGTCAACACCGACAACGGGCCTATGAAGGTATGGACCAACCGAACCTATCGTCTGCTCGCCGTGGACGGGACCGAGGTGAATCGACCTGCCGAGGTGTCTGACCGCTCGGTGAACCTCACCGCCGGCGCTCGGGCCGATCTCGAGGTGCAGGTGCCTGATAACGGCACGCCAGTCAGGGTTCAGCTGTCTAAGACGACCGCGGTGGTCATTGGGCCCCAAGGGTCCGACGTACCAGCGCCGCCGCAACCCGACGACGAGCTGGATCTGCTGGCGTACGGTTCACCAGCTCAACTCGGCTTTGATCCGGCCCACCCCGACCGGCGGTTCGATTATCGGATTGGGCGCCGACCCGGCTTTGTGAAAGGCCGGCCAGGGATGTGGTGGTCAATCAATGGCCACCTGTATTCAAACGTCCCGATGTACGTGGTGCGCGAGGGGGACGTCGTGGTGGTGCACATCGAGAACCGCAGCGGCGAAGTGCATCCCATGCACCTGCACGGTCATCACGTGGTGGTACTGGCTCGCAATGGAGTGCGGGCCAGCGGAAGCCCGTGGTGGGTCGACTCGCTCAACGTCTTGGCCAACGAGAGCTACGACCTTGCCTTCGTGGCAAACAATCCCGGCATCTGGATGGACCACTGCCACAACCTGAAGCACGCTGCCCAGGGCATGGTCGCCCACCTCATGTACTCCGGATTCGACACTCCCTATCGGATCTCTGGACCTGCGGACAACCAACCAGAGTGACGCCTGGAGCCGATTGCCGCAGGTGATGATCATGAACCGTTTGATTAACCGTCGCTGAGGACGGGCCCCTATGTGAAGAGCCCGGAGATCTGTCGATGACAAGGCCTCGGGCGATTGTCCGCAGCTACTTGGTGCTCACTGGGCTGTTCACCCTGGCGGCGTCGCTGATGTGGGCGGTCAACGCCTTGTTCCTGCTCGACGCCGGCCTGGACATCTTCGAGGTCTTCGTCGTCAACGCCGCCTTCACTGTCGGCCTGGTGCTGTTCGAGATTCCAACAGGGGTAGTCGCTGACAGCACCGGCCGCCGGCGGTCGTTCCTGCTCAGCGTGCTCATCTTGATCATCGGCACCGTCGGATCTCTGTCGATCGCCGGGCTTGGTGGTGGCCTTGCGGGGTTTGTCCTCGTGTCGCTGATCCTCGGGATCGGGTACAGCTTCTACTCAGGTGCCGCCGAAGCATGGCTAGTCGATGCACTACATGCAGTGGGTCATGATGGACAGCTCGACCGCATCTTTGCCCGCAGCGAGATTGTGACCAGTGGGGCAATTGTCCTCGGTTCGGTGGGCGGCGGCCTACTCGGCACGCTCGACTTGTCATGGCCGTTGGTGCTCAGGGCTGTGTTGCTGGCTGGCGTGTTCGGCGTGGGTGTGTTGGTCATGCATGACGTCGGGTTTGTTCCGCGGGCTCATCGGATGTCGGCGATGCCGACTCAGATGCGCGACGTGCTGCAGGCCAGTATCGACTTTGCCCGGAATTCCCGGTCGGCTCAGCTGCTGATGAGCGTGTCACTGATCCAGGGCATGTTCTCGATCTGGGGGTTCTACGCCGCGCAGCCGTACCTGCTCGAGCTGCTGCGCCGCGATGCTGTCTGGGTCGCCGGCATCATTACTGCTCTCATGGCGTTGGCCACCAACGCCGGGAATCTGGCAGTGGAGTTTTTCGCCAGATTCTGTGGCCGCCGCACGACGGTGCTGATCGCCGCCGCCACTGCGCTGACGATCGCCGCAACGGTTGCCGGGCTGGCCGCCTCGTTCTGGACCGTGCTGCTGATGATGCTGCTGCTGAACGCCGCCCAAGGCGTGGGCGGGCCAGTTCAGCGCGCGTACCTGCACACGATTGCTCCGTCGGCGCAGCGGGCCACGGTGGCATCGGCAGTCTCGCTTGTGGGTGGTGCCGGCGGAATCGTCGGACAACTCGGTCTGGGCTGGATCGCACGGACACATTCGCTTGCCAGTGGGTACCTCACTGCGGGCCTGACGCTGCTTGTCGCCGTACCCCCGCTGTGACTACTGCGCAGGACCCATGAACCCGGAGACACCGTGATTGGGCGGGGGACGGCCCCCTGTCTTCCGAACGGCCGATCGAAGCGCGAGTAGGAGTGACGATGGACCTTCACCCGACACTCATCCTCATCCATGTCCTGGCGGCATTCGTCTTCGTCATTGCCCACGCCGTGTCGGCGGTGGCGATCTTCCAGGTGCGCGGCCAGTCGGACCGCGCCGTGCTGACGGCCACACTCAATCGTTCCTCGAAGGCGATGATCGTCGCCTACGTCGCGCTGGTCGTCCTGCTCGTCGCCGGTGTCATCCTCGGCTTCGTCGGCAGCTGGTGGGGTTCGCTCTGGATGTGGGTCTCGCTCGTCCTGTTCGTCGTCGTCGGCTGGGCGATGCTGCCGTTCGCGGCGACTCCGATGAGCGGCGTGCGAGCCGCGCTCGGGATTCAGGTCCGCAAGCCCAAGCCCGGCGAGCCGCCGGCGGCGCCGAAGTGCGACGAGGAGCTCGCGGCGGTCCGGGCGGCGCTCCGGCCCGAGCTCGTTCTCGTGATCGGCCTGGCCGGCCTGATGGGATCACCTGGCTCATGGTCATGAAGCCCTTCTGAGGACGAGGAACCGACCAGGCCACCCGTCGCGTCACCAATTGGTGACGACACGCTCGGGTGTGGTGCAGGATTCGATCATGGCCGACGTCCTAAGCCGCGTTGCAGAGCTTGCTGTGGAGTCGGGATTTTCCGGCGTGATCAGGGTGGATCGGAGCGGGCGGGAGCCGTGGTCGGCCGCGTTTGGGTTGGCAGACCGGCGGCATGGGATCCCCAACGACATCGACACCCAGTTCGCGATTGCCAGCGGTGTCAAGGGCTTCACGGCTTTGGTCGTGGTCAGCTTGATCGAGACGGGCGCTCTCTCGCTGGATACAGTGGCCCGCGATGTGCTCGGTGCCGATCTTCCGTTAATCAGTGCTCAGGTGACCGTCGAGCATCTCCTCGCGCATCGGTCTGGGATTGGTGACTATCTCGACGAAGAGGCCGTGGCTGGCGTCACCGACTACGTGCTCGACGTTCCGGTGCTGATCGGACAGCGGCGTACCTTCCGATCCTGGCCGGCCGGCCTACCAAGTTCGCTGCCGGTGACCGCCTCTCTTACTGCAACAGCGGTTACGTCGTGCTAGCCCTGAGAGCGGAGCGCGTACCTGGCCAGTTCTTCCAGTCGCTGATCGAGGAGCGGGTTTGTGCGCCGGCTGGCATTCACGACAATGCCTTCCTGCGCTCCGATCTCTCCCCGGCCGGGCGGCCGTCGGCTACCTCGACGCCAGCACTGAGTCGCGGACCAATGTGTTTCATCTACCGGTGGTCGGCAGTGGTGACGGCGGCATCTATACCACGGTCTCCGACATGCACCGCTTCTGGGAGGCATTGGGGGCAGGCCGCATCGTGCATCCCAGGTCTGTGCAGATGATGTGGGAGCCGCGCAGCGATGTTCCGAGCGAAGGTCGCCGCTATGGTCTGGGCTTCTGGCTCGACGCCGCCGGACCAGCCGTCCTTCTCGAAGGATCAGATGCGGGTGTCTCCTTCCGCAGCATGTTGGTTCCAGATCAGTGCACCTTCACCGTCATTTCCAACATTTCGAACGGAGCCTGGACCGTAGCCGGCGAGCTCGAACATCTGCTGATCGCCAGTCCATCCCGATAGCCTGCGGTCCGATTGGCGTACGGTCTGCTGCTTAGACGCGCAACCAGACCGCCTCGTCCATCCCCACCGAACTACCCCGGCTGGCACTGCCTTGTCGGATTTCCGCCAGTTACGTGGTGGCCAGGTGACCGCCCGGGAGCAGCGGTCACTGTTCGAGTCGGGACGCCCCAACCGGGACGGGAGCACTGTCTTTATGCCGCTACGAGCGCCGTTCGCTTCCAAAGCCAATGTTGACCTTTGGTCAGACTGGGATCGCGCTGATGAGGCCGAGGTCAGAGTCCGCCCGGTTTCACACAGATCTTTGGCATTCTCCTCGTACCGCTCGTGGCTGTTCCCGCCTGACAGAGGAACGCCCTGGCTGCTAGTGGGACTCACGGCTCACATGATCTCCGGTGGCGCCGACGAGGAAGTCGAGGTCGGCGCCGGTGTCGGCCTGTTGCACGTGGTCGATGTAGAGCCGTTCCCAGCCTCGTACGGGAGTGGCGAAGCCTGTGAGGGTTGCGGCGTTGGGTCGGCGCCGCAGCAGCTCCTCCTCTGACACTTCCAGCGTCAACGTGCGGCCGGGTACGTCGAGGGTGATCTCGTCTCCCGTCTGCACCAATGCCAGCGGCCCGCCGGCCGCGGCCTCCGGCGCGACATGCAGCACCACGGTTCCGTAGGCGGTGCCGCTCATCCGGCCGTCGCAGATCCGCACCATGTCGCGTACGCCCTGGGCGAGCAGTTTCTTCGGCAGTGGCGTGTTGGAGACTTCCGGCATGCCGGGGTAGCCCTTGGGCCCGCAGCCGCGCAGCACTAGCACGGTGTCCGCATCCACGTCGAGCTGGGGATCGTCGATGCGGGTGTGGAAGTCTTCGATGCTGTCGAAGACCAGAGCGCGTCCGCGGTGCTGGATCAGGTGCGGGGAGGCAGCTGCGGGCTTGATGATGGCGCCGGCGGGGGCGAGGTTGCCGCGCAGCACGGCGATGCCGCCTTCGGTCAGTAGAGGCTGGCGTCGAAGCCGGATCACCTCACCGTCCCAGATGGGAGCGGCGTCTAGGTGGTCGACGAGTGGACGCCCGGTGACGGTGACGGCCGTGGGGTCGAGGAGATCGCGCACCTCCCGCAGCACTGCGAGCAGGCCGCCGGCACGGTAGAAGTCATCCATCAAGAACCGGCCGGCCGGCTGCAGGTCGACCAGCAGTGGGACGTGTGAGCCGATGCGATCGAAATCGTCGAGTGTCAGGTTGATCCCGAGCCGCCCGGCAATCGCCAGCAGGTGGACCACGGCGTTGGTGGATCCGCCGACGGCGGCCATCGTGACGATCGCGTTGGCGAACGAGGCATGCGTAAGGAAGCTGCTCGGCCGTCGGTCGGCAGCAACCATTTCCACGACCAACCGTCCGGTGCCGTGGGCGGCCTCCAGCAGTCGACTGTCGGCGGCGGGTGTCCCGGCGACGCCCGGCACGACCGTGCCGAGCGCCTCGGCGACGAGCGCCATCGTGGACGCGGTGCCCATGGTGTTGCAGTGCCCCCGGCTGCGGATCATGGCCGACTCCGAGCGGGTGAACTGCTCCGCCGAAAGGGTGCCTGCCCGGACCTCCTCCGACAACCGCCAGACATCGGTGCCGCAGCCCAGCGCCACGCCGCGGAAGGTGCCGGTCAGCATCGGCCCGCCGGGCACCACGACAGCGGGCAGATCGACCGAGGCGGCGGCCATGAGCAGGGCCGGAATCGTCTTGTCGCAGCCGCCGAGCAGCACCACGCCGTCGATCGGGTTGGCCCGAAGCATCTCCTCGGTGGCCATCGCGGCCATGTTGCGCCACAGCATCGCGGTGGGTCGGAGCAGGGTTTCGCCCAGCGACACCACCGGCAGCTCCAGCGGGATGCCGCCGGCCTCGTACACACCGTTCTTCACCGACGCCGCTACCTCGGTCAGATGGGAGTTGCACGGGGTGAGGTCCGAGGCCGTGTTCGCGATTGCGATATGCGGACGGCCCGTGAACGCGTCGCCGGGCACCCCGCGGCGCATCCACGCCCGGTGGATATAGGCGTTGCGATCATCGCCGGCGTACCACTGGGCACTCCGCAGCCGACTTCCGTCGTTCGACGAGGACATGGTTCCTTCCTAGCCGAGCGGGGACGGGGAGTCGAGGCGTTGCCCTTCGACAGGCTCAGGGCGCAACGTTGTGAGCTCAGGGCGCAACGTCGACAGGCTCAGGGAGCACGCCCTTCGACAGGCTCAGGGGGCAACGGCTCCTGGCTCAGGGAGCACGCCCTTCGACAGGCTCAGGGGGCAACGGCTCCTGGCTCAGGGAGTACGCCCTTCGACGACAGGCTCAGGGAGCAACGGCTCCTGGCTCGGGGAGCATGCCCTTCGACCAGGCTCAGGGAGCATGCCCTTCGACGGGCTCAGGGAGCAACTACTCCTGAGGCTCAGGGGGAACGGCTCGCCCGCGACGAAATAATGACTGCGATGAGCACGGACACCATGCGCGCGTACGTTCTGACCGGGCCGAGGCAGGGCGAGGTGCAGGAGGTGCCGACCCCGGTGGCAGGCCCCGGCGAGGTCGTCATCGACGTGGAGCGGGTCGGTGTCTGCGGCACCGACATGGAGTTCTTCACCGGCGCCATGGCCTACCTTCACCAGGGGCACGCGTCGTACCCGATACGCCTCGGGCACGAATGGGCGGGCACGGTCGCGAGCGTCGGGAAGGGGGTGGACCCGGCGTGGGTCGGACGCCGCGCAATGGGCGACACCATGCTCGGCGACGGCACTTGTCGCCGGTGCCGAAAGGGTCATCAGCACGTCTGCGAGAACCGGCAGGAGGTCGGGGTACGCGGCGGCCGTCCCGGCGCCCTGGCCGAGCAGCTTGCTGTACCGGCCACGTCGTTACACGCGCTGCCTGATTCCGTGGATTTCGTGCTCGGTGCCTTGGTGGAGCCGGGCGGCAACGCCTTTCGTGCCGTGCAGGCTGCGGCCCTCGCGCCTGGCGACCGGGCACTGGTGCTCGGCCCGGGAACCATCGGGCTGCTGGCCGCTATGTTCGCGCGAGCTGCCGGCGCCGAGGTGCACCTGATGGGTCGCAGCGAGGACTTCCTCGTGTTCGCCAGCGACCTCGGGTTCGAGCACGCCTGGACGCAGGACAGCCTCCCTGGCCTGCCCTTCGACGCGGTGATCGATGCCTCCAACGCCACGCACCTGCCTGCTCTGGCCCTCGACCTGGTGGAGTCCGCTGGGCGCGTCGTCTACATCGGCTTGGCCGGCAGCCCGAGCCACATCGACACCCGGACCTTGGTTCTCAAGGACGTCACCGCGGTGGGCGTTTTGTCAGGCTCTCCTGGCCTCGACGCCACCATCGCTGCGTACGCGGGCGGTGCCGTCGATCCCCGGCCCCTCGTCGCTGCCACGGTCGGCCTTGAGCAAGTCGGCGCCATGCTTACCGGAGAGCGGCCAGACGCGGCCGGCCCTGGCCCCAAGATCCACGTCGATCCCCGGCTCAGCTGAGAGGACTTTGGGTCGATGCCCCAGCGCGCTGGTGCCGCAGAAGCTAGGCGCTCTTCAGCGGTGGCTGGTCATTACTCGGATCAGTGCCGACGGTCTCGTGTCCTGGGACCTCCCGTGAATGAACATGGACCATAGGGCGCTCAGGGCGCGCTTCGTCGTCGAGCCCTTGATGATCGACTTGACCTCCGTGCCTGCGACCCAGAGCCCGAGCAGCCAATGATCGTCTGCACGACCACAATGACTGTCGTGACGGCCGCAACTGATGGAGGGTTGCTCAGCCCGCTGAGGGAATGCGCGATGTCTGGCGATAGCGCCCAGAACGGTAGCAACCACAAGATGATGAGCGCCGCGCCCACCCGTAAACGCAACGGCGAGATGCCAACCGACTCCGCGTCCTTGGTCGTGGACGTTCCGTGGCGCATTTTGATTCCGCTTCTGTAGGCCCGGAGCTCGTGCTGTGTCGTAACGGAGCACGCTGTTGCCACGAGCATCAGACCACTATGGCTAAATCAACGGGACGTTCCGGCCGACCTGTATCTGGCGTAGTGAACAGCGGGAGTCGGGCAGCTGACCGGGCTCGATGCTCGTCCTCGACGGCGGGTACACCACGCAATAGCGTTCATTGCTACAGCCTTGCCAGGCCGGCCGCGTCGAGATCACCCAGGCCCAAGCTGGCAAGCGTACGTGGCGCCTCGCGGCGGAAGTCCCGGCCAAGCAGTGCTGAGGCGATCTGAATCACCGCATCCATCGTGGGCGTGGGTACCCCAACCGCTCGAGCCAGCTCGGTGAACAGCACCATGGTGTAGCCGACGTCCTCGGTGAGGTAGCGATTGTCGAGTTCGCGTTGGGCCTGGATGCCGCGGAAGCCCGGGGCCGTGGAGTATCCGGCGTCGTAGTTCTCCTCGATCATGTAGCCCTGCATGACTCCGATGGCCGGGTCCGACACAATCGTCTGCCCGAGAGCACCCGCAATCGCCATGCGCTCGGAGTCGACGGCCTGCATCAGTCGGCCAACGGCCGGGGTTATGCCGTTTTCATAGAAGTTGAAGTCACCGCCCGTACGCTCGATCAGCGCGGCGTTGCAAAGGGTGACGGCGGGATGGATCACGGGGTTCCCGTTCTGCAGTGTGGTGGCCAACACGCTGCCCGCTGCGCCGATGCCGGGATAGACCTCGCCGAACATCGCACGGAGCTGTTCGGCCCCGCTCCGCGGCGTGGCCGCTACCCACAACCCGGCTCGCAGTTTCATGAAAACGTGGATCATCGCCGGTCCGCTCATTCGCACCGCGTACGGCAGCGTGCTTGTCTCCCCGACCAGGTAGCGATCGTCGTCGCGTGACAGCCCCGCCGCACGTCGGAAGGCGAAACTGCCCAGGCAGGAACTCGGACAAACCACGATTGCCTGCTCGGGAGTAAGGTGCGGGCCCGCGGCCCGGGCAAAGCCTTCGGTGGCGTAGGCAGGCCCAACCACCATGATCAGATCCGCGCCAGATACGGTACGTCCGGCGTCATGTCCGGCGTAGGAGATGGGCGCCACGCCCGAGAGCTCACCGGTGCTGACGATCTCGCCTCGCTCGGCAATCGCCGGCATCTCGCCGGGATACTCCGCGGTTGCGAAGAGCCGCACATTGTGCTCGTGCTGCGCCCAATCGAAGGCCACCGCACAACCGCCGTTGCCCGCGCCAAGTACCGCGACCTCCACCTCATCCCTCCTTCGCCCACCTGAAGCGGACTCTATAGTGACGGCACACGGCGCCGGTCGAAGGGAGACCCACGTTTTGTCCAAGACCACGTTTGCCTGGCAAGACGCGTCTCTTTTTGCCGAGGGAACGGGCCACCAAGCTCGTCGAGGCCCAGGCAGTTGGCCGGGGCGGCGGTGATGTCGCTCGTCACCCATCGCTGTTGTCGAGTTCGTGGACCAGGGCAATCACAAGCGGCCCAGCGTGAGCCGGGCCGCAATAACGTCCGAAGCCGCGCGCAATGTCTGCAGCTGTGCTTCGGTGGCGTCGGCAAGCAAGGCGGCGATCGCCCGCACCCTGGCCGCCCGGCCCCGCTCCAGCAGACGCTTTCCGGCCGGAGTGGCCGACACAAGCACCACGCGCCGGTCGGTTTCTAAGCGCTCCCGCTGCGCCAGTCCGGCGGACTCCAGCGCGCTGACCATCTTGGTGATCGCAGGCGACGACACCTGCTCCAGCTCGGCCAGCTTGGTCACCGGCTGCGGACCGGCGAAGACCAGCACCGACAGCAGCGAGGCTCGGGGACCGTCCAGGTCAAGGTCGGTGTCCGCGGCGCGGGCCGCGCGCAGCAGACGCACGGCCGCTGAATGCACCAGGTTCGCCGTTTCGTGCTGATCGTCTTTCGGTATACCCGCTGGCAACTCCGGCAGCCGTTGACCAAAGTCGTTAACCATAGTTATCCTTTAACTGAGGTTAACTATAAGGATAGGACAGGCCATGGCACTTGGACCAGTCGGACAGATCCACATCAGCGTGACCGACATCGACACCTCGGTGGCGTTCTACCGCGACGTGCTCGGCATCCCGATGCTGTTCCAGGTGCCTGGCATGCCGATGGCGTTCTTCGCCAGCGGCGACGTCCGGCTGTACCTGGGCGTGCCGGAAAGCCCCGAGTTCCGCAGCAAGGTCGTGCTCTACTTCACGGTGACCGACATCGATGCCGAGTACGGGCGGCTGCGGGACCAGCACAGTCTGTCGTTCACCGGCGAGCCCCATGTGGTCCACCGCGACGCCAGTGGCGAGTTGTGGATGACGTTTACCCGCGACCCGGACGACCACTGGATCGGCCTCATGCAGCAGCGCTGAGCGCCTTCCGCGAGATGTTCCGGCGTCCGATAGGACCTCCGGCCGGAAAGCGTCTGCTGGAGCGGGGCCGGGCGGCCAGGTGCTGCCGGTGATCATCGCCTCCATCGTCGACGAACAGCTGACGGCGGCCGACGCGGTCCGCGGGATCCGGTGGACCTCTTGTCGTCGGTGGCAATAGATCGCCAACGGTTCGCGATGTGCCGCAGATCTGGTGGCTCACTTCGGCGATATCTAGGCGTTGATGAACCGATGCCGCCACAGGATCGTCCTCAGCCAGGTGGGGGCTTCCGCCGCTGGTGCGGGGGCGGCGGAAGCTCGTATTGGCTGACCTTCCTTGTCCAATTGGTTTATCGTGTAGGGGCCTTGCGCCGAATCTCACCTCGGGGGTGTCTCGATGACAGTGCGTTCGATCCTTCGCCTCATTGCCGTAGCGGTCCTCGGGGTTGCCCTCTCCGTGCCGCTGGCCGGCGCGGCCCAAGCTCAGCCCTTCCCGGATCAGCTTGATTTACCGGCCGGCTTCCAACCGGAGGGCATCACGATTGGTCCCGGCGCGACGGCGTACCTGGGATCCTTGGCCGACGGCGATATCTATGCCGTTGATCTGCGCACCGGGGAGCGCACCCTGGTAAGCGAGGGTCCCGGCTCCCCATCGGTAGGACTCAAGATCGACAACCAGGGCCGCCTGTTCGTAGCTGGAGGTCCGTCTGGCACCGGCCGGGTGATTGATGTCGAAACCGGTGACCTCATCCAGGAGTACACCTTCGCCTCCGGTCAGACCTTCATCAACGATGTCGTGCTGACGCGTGACTTTGCCTGGTTTACCGATTCGATGCAGGCGCAGCTGTACGGGGTACCGCTCGGTCCAGGAGGCAGTCCCGGGGACCCGGCCGATGTCGTCACGCTTCCCCTGGCCGGCGACTGGATGCAGGCCGAAGGGTTCAATGCGAATGGCATTGCCGAGACGCCCGACCGGAAGGCCTTGCTCGTCGTCCAGTCCAACACCGGCTTCCTGTTCCGGGTCGATCCCGAAACCGGTGTGGCGACCCGAGTCGACCTCGGCGATACTTTGGTGACTGGCGGGGATGGCCTGCTGGTGCGGGGGAACACCTTGTACGTGGTCCAAGGCCGGCTGAACCAGGTGTCGGTGATCAGTCTGGACGCAGACGGTACCAGCGGCGTGCTGGTGGACACCCTGACCAGTACGGAATTCGACGTGCCGACGACAGTCGCTGCATTCGGCAACAGCCTGTACTTGCCCAACGCCCGGTTCGGGACTCCGCCGGAGCCGGGCACGGCTTACTGGGTCACGCGCATCGACCGCCGCTGAGCCTGGCGAGCGTCAGCGACGGGGCGCCCGTCGTGATCGGAGAACGAGCGCGGGTAGACCTGGTAAACGACTGCGCTGCGCCACCAACCGGCATCACCGGGATGCGTCACGCGCGCATCTTAGGGGCGGCAGATCGAGTCGCATGACCGAATGATCGAGCTTGGCGAGGACTGGCTTAGCCCGGCCGGCACCGCCATGTCGGATTTCCGCCAGTAATGTCGGTGTGCAGGTGTAATTCTCGATACGTGCATGAGGATTTCGACCGCCGCTACCGAGCCGTTCAGTCCAAGGACCCGCGGTTCGACGGCTGGTTTGTCACTGCGGTGCTGACGACCAAGATCTACTGCCGGCCGAGCTGCCCGGCCCGATCGCCGTTCGCCCGCAACGTCCGCTTCTATCCCACCGCGGCCGCGGCCCAGCGCGCCGGATTCCGCGCCTGCAAGCGCTGCCGTCCGGACGCTTCACCAGGCTCTCCTGAATGGAATACGCGGGGCGACGTCGTGGCACGGGCGATGCGGCTTATCTCCGACGGCGAGGTCGACCGCGTCGGTGTCACCGGGCTGGCAGCCCGGGTCGGCTACACTCCCCGCCAGCTCGAGCGACTCTTGCAGGCCGAGGTCGGCGCCGGTCCGCTCGCGCTGGCTCGCGCTCAGCGTGCTCAGACCGCCCGGATACTGATCGAAACCACCGATCTGCGGTTCGGCGATGTCGCATTCGCCGCTGGCTTTGCCAGCATCCGTCAGTTCAATGACACCGTGCGAGAGGTCTTCGAGACCACTCCAACCGCCTTGCGTCTGCGCGCGACGGCCCGCTCGGCTCGGGACGTCACCGCCGCGACGGGAGCATTGTCGCTACGCCTGCCGCTGCGAACGCCGTTCGCGTACGAGGGTGTGTTCGGTCACTTGGCGGCCACCGCGGTGCCCGGTTGCGAAGAGGTGCGTGACGGCGCATACCGGCGTACGCTGCGGCTTTCGTCCGGCAGCGGAATCGTCAGCCTGACGCCAACTCCCGATC
>JBKOZG010000099.1:0-7385 GCA_046725775.1 Actinomycetota bacterium
AGCGATGCCACCATCTTCGCGTGGAGTGCCGGGAGGCGGACTGCCATATGTCGACCTTGATGAACTCAGACTCGAGTCCGCCATGCGCGAGACCGGTCGCCACCTGCCGGCGCCATCAGATCGGTTCCCCGGTAGGGCGGCCAGCTACGCTGCACTGACGCCGCGTTCGCCGCGTACTACTGCCCGAAGGCTGGCCCGCCAGGCGGCGCCGCCGGTCACTTCCCGCAATGTGACGCCGCTGCCGCACTATTCGACGGCTTCGCACCGACCAGCCCTCCTCATCGGTCATCGCCAGCAGCGCGCCGCCGGCGCGCCGCTCCGAGTTCCGGACCGCACCGTCGCGTTCACCGAGAAAGCAAGCGCCAAGGAGCTAGCTAGACACAGATTCGAACTGGCGCCGTCGACGCGACTCCGCTCGAACACGGCAGGAACTGGTTCATGGACATCGCTAGTCAACTGCGGAGCGGGCAATCGCACGCGTCTCGACGTGCCTTAACTCGTGCCTTACGGGAGTGTAAACATCGCACGTTCACCGTGAGTCACTGTCACTCGCTGACACTGCGACATGTTCGCGTCAAATGCAATTTGACTAGGTCAGATGCTCGTAATACCTAGTGAAACGGCCGAACAAAGCTAGTGATCGAAAACGGCCGTCTTGAGCTTGGGAAGCTCATATTCCACGCCGCACTTGGGTCGCCGCCGGTCGCCGCCAGCCGGACATCTGTGCCGAAAGCTGCGAGGGAGCGAGCCCAGTACAGCAGCAAAGTACAGCAGTGTCCCCGCTGCCCAGCGCTGTACAGCGGGGTTCACCCACAGTCAGCGCGCCTGAGCGAGGCTTAGCGAGGTCAACGCCGCCACTTTGCAAGCAAGGGGTTAGGGGTTCGAGTCCCCTTGGCTCCACTATTTCCCCTTGTCAACCCTCCTTTCGGCACTCCTAGGAGATCTGAATGGGAGCACTTGCAGCAGCAAACTGCAGCAGTTGGCATCTAGCCTCTGTGCAACTGACGAAGGCGTATGCCAGCGGGTCTTGGGTTTCTGCCCGGAGGTGTTCGTAGGGTGTTTGGCCGCTTAATGCGTCGTCCGGTGGTAGTTGCGTAGTCCTCCCACTCTTGCAGTTTGTCGGTGAACAGGCGGGTGTCGTCGATGACTTGGCCGTGGAGGAGTCGGTAGAACTCTTCGGAGTCGATCCGGTTGGCTCTTTCTACTTTGCCGTTCAGCCGGGGGTGCGGGGTTTGATGCGGACGTGGTCGATGCCTTTGTCGAGTAGATGCCAGTGGAATGAGGCGCCGAATTCTGGTCTACTGTCGGTTTGCACCCGCTCGACGGCGAACCGCGGTGGCGGCAGCGGGGGTAGGCGCGCAGCACCCGGAGCCGGGTGCAGTCGTCGATCGCGGGTGAACTGGTAGAACTTGCGCCGACGGCCTGTTTGCCCTAGTGGTTCGATGAATTTAACGTTGACTTGCAGCTGATGGCCGGGCATTGCTTCCCGTAGCGTTTCCACCGCAGCGCTCGCCGTTGGTAGCGCTGGGAGGCGGGCAGCCGGTTCATCCCGAGCCGCTTCAAGATCCGCCGCCGGTGCTGCTGGGTGACGGAATCCGACTCTACGACGCCCCTGGCGGCGGGCCCGTGCACCTACAACGCGTTGATGCCGATCCGACACAGACCGTCAGCGTTCGCTACTACCCGCCAGGCCGGGCCGATCAGCGCGAGGTCGCGCGTTAAAGCTGGTGAACCGCGTAACGTCCGCCGTCTTCGACGATGACTACTCCTTCTCCTTTGCCTAACGGGGCGACCGTCTGACCGGTCAGCCCGTAGGCGGCTGCCTCGTTCGTCGGGCTGTGGCCGACGATCAGCGCTCGCCCGTCGTCCGGCAATGCCTCAAGGATCCCCTGAAGCGCCGCACCGAGCAGTCGAGATTCATGCTCGACAAGATCAGGATCGACCGTCTGAATGTCCTCCAGCGAAGCTCCCTTCCCAGCCGCCTTGGCGGCGTGCCGCCACCGATCCTCTACCGACGATCGGAGCGCGGTCTCTGTGATGATCGGCGCCTCCTCCTGACCGGCTGCACGACGCAAGATGCGCAGCATTTCGTTGGCCCGTTCCGCACCGGTCGAGACGAACAGCGCGTACGGCGGATGCAGACCGGCTCGGCCGATGGCTTCAGCGTCCGCGACGCCTTTCTCGCTCAGCCGGTCACCGTCGTTGTCGGTGTGCCGGCGCAGCTCGACATATCGCATGCTTCCATCTTGCCGTCGGGCTGTTTGGGCAGCAGTGGGCAGTAACCGGTCTGGTGGTTGAGCAGCAGTTAGGTGCACGCTGATGCGCATGACCTGGTCAGCCTTGCCAGCTTGCGTTATCGCGATGGCTCCGGGCGCGATGCTGCCCGGACCAACAACCGCGCTGTTAGCGAGAAGAAGCGCGGTGGGCGGCTTCCGAGCGGCTGTCCCGCTGGTGCTTGGAATCGAGACCGGGCTCTACACCTGGGTCATTGCTCCCGCGCTGGGCGTGGCGGCTGTAGTCGCGGCAAGTGAGACCGCGTACACGGTGTTGCGGTACGTCGGAGAACGACTCTGACCGCCGCACCATCTTGGCCCCGGGTGCTCTTGCACAGTGAGGACAGCGATCACCACCTCTCGGTGATCGAGACCGCACCGGCTCCGGGCGTCGGCCCGCCTCTGCACTCCCACGACTTCGATGAGACCTTCTATGTCATGGATGGCGAACTTATCTTCCAGCTTCGTGGCGAGTACTTCACAGTGGGCGCGGGGCAGCTAGCCTTGGCCCGCTTCGCGCGCATGGCCGCCGAGCGCCAGGGCACCGAGCCACCGGAATGGCGATGACCACCGACTGGGGTACGCTGCAACGGGCGATTGAAGGCGACGTCGTCCTGCCGGGCTCGGCTGACTACGAATCCGTACGCAAGCCCGTGATGGCGCGCTTCGAGCACGCGCGGCCATCGGCCGTCGTACGATGCGCGACCCCCGCGGACGTCGCCGCGACCCTTGCCGTCGCGCGCGGGCTGAGCCTGCCGACGGCGATCCGGAGCGGCGGGCACTCGGTTGCCGGCAGATCCTCGACCGACGGGATTGTCCTCGACGTCACACCTATGCGCTCGGTTGCGGTCGCGGAGGAGGTGGCGACCGTAGGTGCCGGCGTGCGGCTCGGCGACCTCTACGATGAGCTGGCCGAGCATGGCCTGACCATTCCCGCCGGCTGCGGTTCCTCCGTCGGGATCGCCGGCCTCACCCTCGGCGGCGGGCTGGGGATCCTTGGCAGGAAGCACGGCCTGACCTGCGACCACCTGCTCCGGGCACAGGTCGTCCTGGCGGACGGTCGCGTCGTCGAATGCGACAAGCACCATGACGATGAGCTCTTCTGGGCGCTGCGCGGCGCCGGCGGCGGCCACTTCGGCGTGGTCACCTCGCTGGTGTTCCGCACCCTCCCAGCCCCGGCGACCACGGTCTTCCACCTGGTCTGGCCGCCGGCCGCGGCTGCCGCGGTCGTCCGGGCCTGGCAGGCATATGCCCCCGACGCGCTTGAGGAGCTCGACGCCACCCTGCGGTTGACCGCCGCCGGCGATGACGGGCGGCAGCCCGGGGTCGAGGTGGTCGGCAGCGTGCTCGACTGCGAGGCCGACGCGATCGAACTCCTCGGCGAGCTGGTCGGCCGGGTGGGCGCCGACCCGGTGGCGGCGTCGCACCGTCACCTGCCGCACCGGGCGGCCAAGCGGTACCTCGAGGGGCTCGGATCGGTCGAGGACCGGCGCGAGCGGTCAGGTCCAGAGCGGCCACTGCAGCCCGGCCACCTCTACACCAAGTCGGAGTTCTTCCGCCGACCACTGCCGGCCGAGACGATCGCGACGCTGGTCGAGCACCTCATCCAAGGGTTGGCCCCCGGCCAGTCGCGGGAGGTCGACTTCCTGCCGTGGGGGGGCGCCTACAACCGCGTGCCCGCCGACGCGACGGCCTTCGCCCACCGCGGCGAACGCTTCCTGGTCCAGCACCTGGTCCAGGTCGGCGCCGACGCCGCACCGGCCGAGCGCGCCGCCGCCCGCGACTGGATGGCGCGCTCGTGGACGCTCGTACATCCATGGGGATCCGGGGGTGTGTGTACCCGAACTTCCCAGACCCCCGACCTGCCGGACTGGGCGCACGCCTATTACGGGACCAACTACGACCGTCTGCGGCGGGTCAAGGCGGCGTACGACCCGGACGGCTTCTTCCGCTTCAACCAGTCTCTTCCGTAGCGGCTAGGCGATGACCCGACGGTGGCCGACGCTAATAAGGTCTAACAAGAAGTCCGAGCGGCGCAATCAGCGGCTCAAGGAATGGAAGGTCGTCGGCGATGGTGTCGTCGTGCTGATCGACGAGCCCGCATCGTCTGGATAGCGATTGGGCGGGAGCTGGCCTGGTTGTTGGCCACGTGGCGGCGTCATCGTGGGAAAGTACATGTCCGACTCGAACGGGACGGCTCCAACGTCGGAGTCAGCAGCAGCCGGTCACGAGATTGACACCTACCGCTCTAACGTCCGAGAACCTCATCACCTCTCCGTTGTCCACCTCGCTCGGCACGACTCCAGTGCCGAGCTCGGCGTACCACGCAAGGGTGGGCGCCCCGCCAACTCTCTGAGGTACGTTAGCTGGACATTGCTCGGGCAGTCACTGGTGGCATTCTGACCAGATCCCGGCCTGGTCGACGACGGCATCACGGCAGTTGATCGAACAATGCAAAGGAGAGCCCATGAGGCCGATCATCAACTTGATGCTCTGTGAAGTTGACGGCACTACCAAAGGGGGCGTTTGACCGTGCAGCCGAGCAAGATCAATGACGTCCTGAACCGTCCGATCAGCCAGGAGTTGCTGGCCCGCGACCTGACCCGCCTGGCCTACATCGCCAAGGACGGCACACCCCGGTCTATCCCGATCGGGTTCACCTGGAACGGCTCGGAGATCGTCATGTGCACCCCGAAGAACGCCGCGAAGATCCCGGCCCTGCGACACAACCCGTCGGTCGCCCTGACCATCGACACCGAGGTGCACCCGCCAAAGATCCTGCTCATCAACGGTCGGGCCGAGCTGGACGTCGTCGACGGCATCCCGGACGAGTACTTCGAGTCGAACGGCACCTACACGATGACACCCGAGCAACGAGAGGAGTGGGAGGCCGAGGTCCGCTCGCTGTACGACGGCATGGTCCGGATCGTCGTGACCCCGACTTGGGCGAAGCTGATCGACTTCGAGACGACTCTGCCGAGCTCAGTCGAGGAGCTGGTCCGGCAACGTGACGAACGTCAGCGCGCCTGAGTGCCACGGTGTGTCCGGATTGGAATCCGGCCCACGAGCCAATCGGCGGGCGGATAAGGCACCTGATCAGATCCGCTCGAGTGTCTCGGCAAACGCTCGGGAGGTAGCAGCCACTGACGGTGTGGGAAGGGCCCCGAAACCGACCAGAAATCCAGGTGTTGGGTCAGTGAAACGGTAGGTGCGTCGCAACGACCGATTAGGAACCCACGGCTCTCAAGGAGCGACCACACCGACCGATCAGGGGGTAGCTCCGGCCGCACGATCGTGATGTGCAACCCGGCCGCGGCGGGCAGCAGCCGATATCCTCTGGGGAGGAGCTCACCGAGTGCGTCCCACAGCAGTCGGTGCCGCTCCCGATACACCGCCCGAGATCGTCGCAGGTGACGGTCGAGGTGCCCGCCGGCGATCAGAGTGGCGAACGCGACCTGCGTCGCCAGCGGCGGGCACCAATCGATGACTTGGCGTAGGACGCAAATTGAGGGAATCAGGTTCGTGGGTGCAACGAGTAACCCGAGTCGGAGGGCCGGCGACAGCGTATTGCTGAAAGTGCCGACATAGATCGCCCGCCCATCGCGATCCAGGCGCTGCAGAGGCTCCAGCCGCCGGGCGGTGTGGCGAAATTCGCTGTTGTAGTCGTCCTCGATGATCGCCCAAGAAGATGCTCTGGTCGCTGACACCTCGCCATGCCATGTACAGCCGGTCGCGAAGACCGCGAGCGTCGGCGGGGTGACGGTGCCGACATTCGGAAACCGGTTTCGGTGCAGCCGGGAGTCCTCCGGGAAACGATGTCGTGTTTGGCGTGTGGTGCGCCGTCACGGTCGTCGTCGGCGGCGCCTCGCCGGTACATATCTTGGTGCCGAAGCGGTGCGCCAACGGCCTTGCCGAAGTCGGAGGGCACGCTGGATGCCCCTGAGCAGGAAGCGGACACACATCAGGAGGAACGGAACCAGGTCGTCGCGGGCGAACCAGGCAAGTTCCATGCGGCTTCCCGGCAGCGAGGCCAGCCACGAGCGCAGGCTCAGCTCTCCGGCGCGGTGGTATCCGAGGCTGGCCAGCAGATCGCTCTGCTCCACCACGAGCACCCGGCCTTCGCGCTGCGGTCGGCGGCGCACCTCCCGTCCGGTGAGGTCCAGATGCAGGGCGCGGACCACGTCGACGCCGGCGGCGTCTTCGAAGACCCGGAACTGCGCGCCGACCCGCGGATTGAAGTCCAGCAGCTTGTACTCGCCGTCGCGGAGGTCCAGGCAATAGTCGAGATCCATGATCCCGCGGTACCCGATCGCCTCCAGCAGCCGCTCGGCGTGGCCGCGTAGGGTCTCGTTGTCCTGGCAGCGACCAAGGCTGGTTGCTCCGGCATAGAGCGGATAGGAGCGCAGCTTCACCCCCGTGAAGCTGACTAGGCAGCTCGACTGGGCGTCACAGTAGCCATGGAAGAACCAGTCCTGGGCGCAGTCGGGTGGGATGTACTCCTGCAGCAGGAGGTTCTCGGCCGAATGGCCTTCCAGTCTCCGGAAGAGGCCGAGCAAATGTTCGGGGCTGTGGATGATCGAGGTGCTCATCAGTCCGGCGCCCGCCGGCACCAGCCACGGCTTGATGATCTTGACCACGAGCGGAAACGCAGCCCTGGCCGCGAACTCCTCCAGGTCATGCCGGGAGCTCGGGTACGACACCTGCGGACAAGGGATGCCGAGCTTGCCGCAGAGCTCGTACAGGCGCTTCTTGCTGGCGACGAGAGGTGCCAGGCCGAGCGGCGGATGTGGAAAGCGGAACCACCGGCTCAGCGTGGTCGCATGCTGACTGACCATGATCGCGCCCAGGTCATCGGTTGGAACCAGGACCGCTGGACGTCCCAGGCGCTCGCCGATCCTGGCCATGCCGTCCAAGAACTGATCGTCCTCGGCGTCGCCCCGCCAGATGAACCGGCCGCTGAGGTAGCCGGAGACGGCCGCCGGCATGAAGCGCTCTCGGTAGACGCCGTAGACCGGGATGCCCAGACGCCCAAGGCTACGAACCACCCCGAGACCGCCGTGGTGAAGCGCGTAGCTGTCCATCTTGAGGACGAGGGCCGGAACGGTCGTGTCG